>JAJRQG010000118.1 GCA_024280395.1 Gammaproteobacteria bacterium
AACATAATTCCAAGTGGGTACGGTTCTTGGGTCGGTTTTCTTACTGTGATACCAGTTGGGCGAGACATAGCAATTAGGGCCTATAAACATCGCCAATACTTCGATTGATGAATCAACGTCTTTGCAAATGCTATTTGCCCGTGCCACATGACCCTGTAAATAGTATTGTCCATCTCCTTGTCTTTGCACCACCAGCATGGGAATGTGATTGCCCATTAATCCAACTGAACTCATTGAAACGATTGATGCCATTGGGTGTTGCGCAATAAAATTCAGCATTTGTTGCGTATCGTTTTGTTTAAAGTAACTGGGTTGAAACATAATTAACCTATGAGTATTGAAAGATTTCTGCTATTATACACGTATTCCAAGGGGAGGATTATTCCTGAGACACGTTAATATTCGTGGACCCTTTGAACCTGATCCGGTTAATACCGGCGTAGGAATGGAAAATTACTATTACAAATCTATTACTCGTCCGTAACCGGGTTTTTAACTAAAATAATTTAGGTAAAAATCCATGAATAAAACATTTCTAGTTGGCAGTATTTTAATTGCCTTTAATATAAACGCACAAGACTCTGACGATAAAGTTGCACTTGACAAGGTGTACTGTACAGGTGAATGCGATGGACCTCGTTATTCCCTCGGTAAAACCATTGTTGTCTCTGAATTACGTGATGACAAATTGTTGAATGAAACCTCAAACAGTATTTCGGTACTTGATTCTGGGGTTTTGGAAAAAGTAGGTACCCAGCATTTTGAAGATGTTCTGGGTATGATTCCCAATCTTAATTGGTCATCAGCCACCAACCGTCCACGTTATTTCCAAATCCGTGGAATTGGCGAACGCTCACAGTACGAAGGTGCGCCCAATCCATCGGTGGGCTTTGTTGTGGATGACATAGATTTTTCTGCTCTTGGCGGTGTAGCAACCTTATTTGATGTAGAACAAATTGAAGTGTTGCGTGGACCACAGGGCACACGTTATGGCGCCAATGGTTTGGCGGGTTTGATTTATGTAAAAACCAAAGCACCCGAATTTGATGCTTCTTATAAAATTGAATCTCTAATCGGAGATGATGGCGACAGAGCCTTGGGTTTTCGAGCAACTGGGGGATTAAGCGATGATGTGGCGTATCGATTTTCTGTGCATCAATACAATGCCAATGGTTTTCGATACAACGATTATCTAAATCGAGATGACACCAATAAACGCGATGAATTTGTCGCCCGTGGAAAATTGTATTGGCTAGCCAATGATCATTTAGACTTCAATTTCACCCTATTAAAAGCCAATATTAACAATGGCTTTGACACATTCAATCCTGAAAACACCTTTGTTACCCATACAGATTTGCCAGGAAAAGACGCACAAGACTCAACAGGTTTAGCGATAAAAGCCAATTGGCAAGGTGATAATTTTGATGTGGTGGGCATAAGCAGTTATATGAAAGCCAATATTGATTATTCTTTTGATGGCGATTGGGGCAACGATGATTATTGGGGAGAGTTTGCACCCTATGATTTTACCTCAGCCAGTTTGCGAGAACGCACCCATGTTTCACAAGAGATTCGATTATTGTCCAATGAAAACAGCCCGTTATTTAATGGTTCCACAGGCTGGTTGGTAGGTATCTATGTTTTAGATATGCAAGAGGACAACCAAATAGATGAGTTTTATAATGGCTTTGTCTATAAGCAATTGACCAGTGTTTTTGATTCAACCTCTTTGGCATTGTTTGCTCAATTGGATACGGAATTATCAGAAAACAACACCCTGTCAACGGGTTTAAGGGTAGAAAGGCGCAACGCCAGCTATCAAGACAGCAATGGCATTGATGTTTCACCCACTGACAACATGTGGGGTGGACAAATTTCACTGAACCATAAACTTTCTGATAATTTGAATGGCTATGTTACCTTAGCAAGAGGCTACAAAGCAGGTGGATTTAATTTGTCTTTGAGTGTTCCTGATCAATTGCGCGAATACCAACCAGAGTCTTTGTTGAGTCTAGAATCGGGTCTTAAAGGTTACTTTCTTGATTACCAACTGCAATGGAACTTGTCGGCATTTTATTCCAGACGACAAGATATGCAAATTAGCACTTCACGTCAAACCGATCCCAATGATCCGTTAACTTTTGTATTTTTTACCGGCAATGCTGCAACAGGCAGTAACTATGGCATTGAAACCGATTTTAATTATCAGTTGAATTCAAATTTGGATTTTTATGGTTCTGTGGGTTTGTTAAAAGCACGATTTGATGATTTTACCACCACTGAAGGAGATTTCAATGGTCGAGACCAAGCCCATGCGCCGAGTTATAATTTTTCTATGGGTGTGGATTACCATTTGTTGAATGGGTTTTTTGCACGGTTTGATGTGAACGGAAAAGACAGCTTTTATTTTTCTGATTCGCATGATCAACAATCCAAATCTTATCAAATAAGCAATCTTCGTGTAGGATACCAACGAAACAATTGGTCAATCACACTCTGGGGCAACAATATCTTTGATAAACAATACGCCACACGCGGCTTTTTCTTTGGTTTGGAACCGCCCAATTATGAAAATAAGCTGTACACACAATTGGGTTCACCCAGGCATTTGGGCGTGAGTTTTGATGTTGAATTTTAATATTGAGATTTATGGATAAATTAATGAACAATTTATCATCGGCCTTTTTAGCTCAATCGTGGTTAGAAATAGTGGCAGTAATCACTGCTGTTTTGTATTTGGTCTTGGCGGTCAAAGAAAGTAGATGGTGCTGGGTTTATGGCTTTATCAGCACCGCCATTTATATATTTTTGTTCTATGATGTTTCATTGTTATCGGAATCTCTGTTAAATGTTTATTATTTAATTATGGCGGTTTATGGCTGGGTGCAGTGGAATAAAAAAGGCCTATTTACCCAAGTAAAAATCCACAAGTTGCTTATGTTAACACATGTCAAAATTCTAATTGCCAGTGCCGTGTTAACTCCTGCAATTGGCTATTTCATGCACAAACTGGACGCTTCATTTCCCTATTTGGATGCCTTTGTGGCGATATTGGCCGTAGTGGCCACTTTAATGACCACAAAGAAAATATTTGAAAACTGGTATTATTGGTTGGTTGTAGACAGTATTTCTATTTATTTGTTTTGGCAAAAAGGCATGATTTTGACTGCATTTTTATTTGTCATATATATCGTGTTGATCTTTGTAGGAATCAGACATTGGAAAAATTTAATAGTCAAGGCAATATAAATGGGGATTAAACACTGCGAAGCGATTATCCAACTGCAGCAAATTCCCGAATTAAATAAACAAGGAATATTGTCAATCAAAGCTAGCGACAAAGGTTTAATCAACTACAATTTCACTGTAAAAACTTTGTTAGGAACCATCCATGCACGAATCAACAAACCCGATGTGTTGGGTGTGTGCAGAAAGCAAGAGGCAATGGTATTAAATCGCATCAAACCATTGGATTTGGCACCAAAAATACTGGTCAATAATCTACAAGACAATTATTTAATTACACAATTTGTGGATGTACCCACTTGGGATAAAAGCGATTGTTATAAATACCAACAGTTATTGCTTGAGCAATTAAAAAAGGTTCATGCCATTGATATGAGCCAACAATTGCCCTCTTTTTTATCGCGATTAGAACAATACGAACAATATTCTTTAGATCAATTTGATGCCAGTTTTGTTGATCAATACCAACAAACCAAACAACAATTAATCTTATTGGGTTTTTTTGATACCAAACATTTATTGCACTATGATTTAAATGGCACAAACTTATTGGGAACCAAAAAACTGACCATCATCGATTGGGAATTTGCAGGCTGTGGGCATCCCATTTTTGATTTGGCGATTTTTATTCAAGCCAATAAATTGGAAATCCTAAAGTGTCAAGCAGTGGTTGATTATTGTTATGCTTTTGAAAATGGCGTAGAAATATTCAAGTTGAGCATTAAATTGGCATCAGATATGATTAAGTTATGGGAAGTTAATGCTTGATTCTCCAACAATAAACCTCCATCGCCATTTCCACGAAGGCACACTTGTGTCCAGTAAAATTAACTTACTCTACTCGTCATTCCCGCGAAGGCGGGAATCCAGTATTTAAAACTCTATAACCAATTTTTTAGGTGTTACTTGTTGTTTGGTTATGTGTTTTTATTTGGAATTGTAGTTGGTTGTAGATGGATTTCCGCCTTCGCGGTAATGACGGTGCGGGTGTGTGCTGGCTCTGTCTTTTTAAGCCTGTACAGGGCTTATAGGTCTTAAAACCATGCATTGTAATACTTCTTCTTTTTTTAACCGGACACTAGTGCGCGAATGCGGAAATCCATAGATGATTGACCAATATTCGAAATTTGTTGAGATATTGTTTATACTAAGATCAATAAAAATAAGATAAGAAGTGGCCAATATCATGAAAGCATTACATAAATTTTCAGATGAATACTTAGAGCGTTGTAAAAAACTAAGCATCGAAGAAAGACTTGAATTTATTGAAAATTATCAACGAATGCACAACGACGTGAGTTCTCAGACTAAGTCAATCAGCTTAAGAATCCAAGATCCTTTACTTATTGCTTTTAAACAAAAAGCCAAATTAGAAGGAGTGGCTTATCAAACACAGATTAAGAAGTTGATGAAAAATTGGGTGAATTAAAGTTTAAAGAAATGTTTTCTCGCAGAGGCGCAAAGACGCAGCGTTAAAAACTCTAACCCGTAAGGTGAGCTTGCCCACCAAAGAGTTTTTATGTGAGTTATAGGTTTAAGTTAACAACACTGGTGGGCAAGCCTACCTTACAAGACTGAATTATTCTCCAAACTTTTTAATTAATTTAGAAAACTCAATTAAAAATTCAGGACTCCCTGATGGAATAAAGTAAGTATATTTAGCTTTATCAGAATAAAATTTAGTGATGATTTTACCTTTGCTATTAAGGGCAAAAGTTCTTGGTACGTATTCCCCATCAAAGCTATAGTTTTTACTAACAGATGGACTAGTATCTTTGTTTGTTCGAATTAAAATTAATCCTTCAAGATTTTGAACAACAGGTTTATTTGAAAATAAAGTAGAATACTCTTTGCATGTAGGGCACCAGTCTGCATAAATTATCAGCATACCAGGTTTACCAGTAGATTTAATTTTTTCTATTCCTTCTTCATAGCTATGCCACTTTAATTCTTTATCATTCCAATTAATAGGTGGGTGAGTTTGAGAATAGCTATTGCTCGATAGCAATAGTATTAATATTAATTTATACATCTAGTAACTCAATAAGATAACAAAAAGTATTGTAACTCAAACTTTAAATATCAACAAATTGTCTTTTAATATCTTTAATAAAGGTTGTGGATCCCAATGACGGGCGGGCACAAAGCACAGCCCCTACGCTGGTTTCTTTATGATTTACAGTTATGTAAAATCTTTTTATTGCCCCCTTAAAAACAACCGATCCATTTGTTTCATATCCATTTGTACCCAGGTGGGTCTGCCGTGGTTGCATTGGTCTGCTCTTTCGGTTTTTTCCATTTCGCGCAATAAGGCATTCATTTCAACAATGGTCATTTGACGATTGGCTCGTACCGAACCGTGGCAGGCCATTGATGATAGTAGTTCATTCATGCTGGCTTGGATTTTGGTGCTTGAGCCAAGGGTGACGATTTCGGACAGTACATCTTTGATTAAGCTTTCGATGTCGGTCTTTGCCAACAGTGTGGGTACTTTGCGTACAATCACCGATTCTTTTGAGCCCACTTGCAGGTCAATGCCCAGTTTATTAAACCAATCTTGGTGTTGTTCAACGGCATGGGTTTCGCGTTCGCTGACGGTGATAGCCAATGGAACCAACAAAGTTTGTGAGCGTATGCCTTCATTTTCTATGGCGGTTTTAAACCATTCGTAGGTGATGCGTTCGTGTGCAGCGTGCATGTCGACTATCACCATGCCCAGCTTGTTTTCTGCCAAGATAAACACCCCGTGAATTTGGGCTTTGGCATAACCCAATGGCGGCATTTCCTCATTAGTTTCTATTGCTGGCATCTCAGGCAAACTTTGGCTGGCTAGGGCAATGGATTGTAAATAGTTACCAGCAGGTTCAGCGACATGACCAGAATGATAAGTAGCGCGATTAAATTGTAATGCGGTTTGCATTTTTGAATAATCAATCGGTGTTATATTGGCGGTGTTTAACCCAATTTCTCCAGAGGCATGTAATTCTGTCCCGGGTTTGGTTTGTGATAGGGCATGATTAAGCGAACCAAAGATAAAGCCGTGGACTTGTTGTGACTCTCTAAAGCGCACCTCGTGTTTGGTTGGGTGCACATTGACATCGACCCATGTTGGATCCAATTCAAAATACAAAACAAAAGCCGGAAATCGGCCATGGAACAAAACATCTTGATAAGCCTGTCGAACAGCATGCCCTATTAATTTGTCCTTTATCATGCGGCCATTGATGTAGAAAAATTGTCTGTCAGCGGATGCCCGATTCCAAGAAGGTTTGGCTACCCAGCCATAAAGTCGCATACCGTGTCTTTGTTCATCAATGGTAAATGCGTTCTCAAAAAAATCCTTGCCACACAATTGGGTAATGCGCATTTTCTTGTTACTTTCAGAATCGCCACCTTGAGAAATGCGTACCGTCTTGCCATTGTGAATTAAACTAAAACCAATCTCAAATCGCGACAAAGCAAAGCGTTTAATCAATTCATCAATGCGCAAAAACTCGGTGCGGTCAGTTTTTAAAAAACGTCGGCGAGCCGGTGTATTGAAGAATAAATCACGCACTTCAATGGTTGTACCCAATGGGTGTTGTGCAGGTTTAACTGCTTCACATTTACCACCGAGACAATTCAATTGAAAGGCATAATCACTGTTTTCTGTCTTGGAGATTAAAGTAAAACGACTGATGGACACAATACTGGGCAAGGCTTCGCCACGAAAACCCAATGAGTTCAACCCTTCCAAATCTTCCAAAGAACCAATCTTGCTGGTGGCATGACGTTGAATCGCCAAAGACAGATCGTCTTTGTCTAATCCATGGCCATTATCGGTGACCTTAATGGATTTTTTGCCACCATTTTCAATTTCAATACTGATGCGAGCCGCGCCTGCATCCATGGCATTCTCGACCAACTCTTTAACCACTGAAGCCGGTCGTTCAATAACTTCGCCTGCGGCAATTTGATCAACCAATAAACTGGGCAGTTTGTGTATTTTTTTACTCATGGGGTTATTATATGCTATATTATATTTTATGATAACAGTTTACCAAGCACACTCATCATTCGATGCAAAATTAATCCAAGACCAATTGTCTTTTGAGGGAATCAATAGCCACATAATGGGTGATTTGTTACAAGGAGGGATGGGAGAATTACAGGCGCATGGATTGGTCAAGTTAATGGTGGATGAAGATGATTTTGATCAATCTATAACGATAATAGAGAATTGGAAAAATACAAAAATCTCAGAAGATGAAAAAGAAACTGTAAAATCAGTGTCACCTAAGAAAAATAACATGGCCATATTAATGTTCGTTATTGTCTTTGTTATTTTGGGCTTCTCTTTCCTTACCGAATTATAATATTATGACAAAAAAAACAAGATGCACCTGGTGTCTGGGCGATAAAGCAGATGAACATTACCACGATACCCAGTGGGGTGTACCTATACACGATGATGATTTGTGGTTTGAATTTTTAACTTTGGAAGGCGCACAAGCGGGTTTGAGTTGGCGAACCATTGTCAACAAGATAGAAGGCTATCAACAGTTGTTCAAAAACTTTGATATTGTTAAAGTATCCCAGATGACCGATGAAGAGTTGGATGAGTTGTTATTAAACCCTGCCATTATACGCAATCGCCTAAAAGTGTATTCAACTCGCAACAATGCCTTACAAATGATTAAAGTTCAGCAAGAGTTTGGAACATTTGATCAATACATTTGGGGGTTCGTGAACCACAAACCTATCCAAAACAAGTTTAAAAGCTTAAAAAACATACCTGCCACCACTGAAATATCTGATGCCATGTGCAAGGATTTAAAAAAACGGGGGTTTAAATTTATCGGTAGCACCATTTGTTATGCCTTGATGCAAGCATCCGGTATGGTTAATGACCATGAAGTGGCTTGTTTTCGATATGCGGAATGCAAAAAATGTGAAGCAGTTCTAATTTAACATTTTAATCCGTTAATTTAAGGTTCACGGCTTTGTTGTATAATAGCACCATCAACATTAGGAGAAACAACATGAAAAGAGTTATTTTATTGAGCGGTTTGGTATTGAGTTCTTTGGCTATGGCTGGCAATCGAGATTTTTCTCATAAAGAAACCATCAAGTGCGGCAAAGACGGTTGTTCAGTCACCTGCCATGAGCCCGGCAATCGATGGGATTCATTTTTACAATCCAAAGGCGATATTGAAGTCACCTACTTTCATCAAAGTGGAGCTCGCCAATTTAAAGCTGATATGGGCAATGGTGAATACACAATTTTAGAAACCAACCCCGCTTATCAATCGTGCCGTATCAGTGGTGTGGTAGATTAAAAGCCTACGAAGAAGGATTGTTTGTAGGAAAAAACCCCGCACTTGTGGGGTTTTTCTTATTTATGTAAAGCATTTTGCCGATATTCAAAATATTTTTTCAATCTACAATGGGCACCATGTTATCGCAATGACGCGGTAACGAGATTTTAAAAATATGGAGAAACAACATGAAAAAATTATTATTAACAGCAATCACTTCTTTGGTATTATTCAGCCAGTCTTTATTTGCGGTAAACGTCAACACTGCAGATGCAGCAGCCATCGCTGAAGAGTTGAATGGAGTTGGTGTAAAAAAAGCCCAAGCCATCATTGATTACAGAAGTGAAAATGGAAACTTCAAAAGCATTGAAGCTTTAACAGAAGTTAAAGGCATTGGTCTTAAAACTGTTGAAAAAAATCGTGACGTGATTGAATTGACTTCTAAGTAAGTTTTTCAAAAGCAACGAGTACAAAAGCCGTTCTATATGAACGGCTTTTTTGACAAAAAGACTTAATTAATTTAAATCGGGTCAGAGTCGATTTAAATTTAAGCAAATGAAAAGGAATTATAAAATGCCAAGAATGGAAAGAGTATGCCCCGTTGATATTCCACAACATATTATCCAAAGGGGCAATAATAAACAGCAATGTTTTAATGCTGACAAAGATAGAAAAGCATATTTGTTTTGGATAAAAAAATATTCTAATAAATATTGTGTTGAAATTCATGCTTGGGTACTAATGGACAATCATGTACATATTTTGTGTACACCAAAACAACCATTTGCCATTAGTAAAATGATGCAGGCTATTGGTAGAATGTATGTACAATATTTTAATTACAACTATCATCGTACAGGCACTTTATGGGAGGGCAGATTTAAATCATGTTTAATAGAAACGAGTCAATATTTACTTGAGGTTTATCGATATATTGAACTAAATCCAGTAAGGGCAAAAATAGTTGATGGCCCAAATGAATACAGTTGGTCAAGTTATTCAAACAATGCATTAGGGACAAATAGTAATATCATTACACCCCATGAAGAATATCTTTCACTGGGAAAATCAGAAGACTTAAGGCTAACAAACTATCAAATGTTTTTAAGTGCCGAAATCAGCCCAGAGAAAGTCAGTGAAATCAGAATTAGTGTTAATAAAGGCCTTGCTTTAGGAAGTAAACAATTTATCGATGAAATAGAAATGATAACCAATCAACGTGTTAGTTTTCAAACTCAAGGAAGACCTTGGCGAGCAAATAAAATTTAAATCGACTCTGACCCAATTTAAATTTTTTAAATTATTTTACTTAGTATCAGCAATATATTTATCTACCAATTCTTCTAAAATATTCAATGGCACAGATCCATTGTTTAGTACCACACGGTGGAAATCTCTAATGTCGTATTTGTCACCCAGGGCCTGTTCGGCTTTATCGCGCAGTTCTAAGATTTTTGTCATACCGACCTTATAAGCAGTGGCTTGTCCGGGCATCACAAAATAGCGTTCTATTTCAGCAATTACATCTGATTCTGCCATGCCCGTGTTGCGCACCATGTAGTCAATGGCTTTTTCTCTTGACCAGCGTTGTGCGTGAATACCCGTATCGACAACCAGACGAACACCTCTGAATAATTCGGCTTGAAGTCTGCCAATATTGTTATAGGGGTTGGTGTACATGCCCATTTCATAGGCAACTCTTTCCGCATACAGTGCCCAGCCTTCTGAGTAGGCAATGAAAGGAATCATTTTTCGAAAAAAGGGAATGCCCTTGAGTTCTTGCTGAATGGACAATTGAAAATGGTGTCCTGGTATGCCTTCATGATAAGCCAGGGTTTTCATGCTGTACTTGGGTGTGGCTTTGATGTCATAAAGATTGGCATAAAAAATGCCAGGGCGAGAGCCATCCATTGCAGGCCGATTGTAATAGGCACCAGGTGAGGTTTTTCTTTGAATTCTGGGATGCGTTGTACGTCTAATTTGGCTTCTGGTATGTCGTAAAAATGACTGCTTAATTTAGAGGTAACTTCGGTGAGTATGGTTTGGTAGTCATCTAAAATTTGTTCTCTTCCTTCATTTGAATCAGAATAATAAAAGGCTTCGTCAAATGCAACATTGTTGATGCTTTCTTCAAAACCCAATGTAGTATCTCGGCCTTGATCGGCTAGAATTTGTAATATTTCAGCTTGTATCCTATCCACTTCTTTTAAGCCAAAGGCGTGAATATATTCAGGTGAATAATCAGTAGTAGTAAAAAATTTCAATGCCACTTTGTAATATTCATCGCCATTGGGTAAATTCCAAACGCCATAATTATTTTCTACTTTGTCGTTTAACTTAACAAAATAATCAATCAGTTTTTGATAAGCTGGATAGACCGTTTTTTCAACTTCGGCAACCGCCAGTTTGGCAATGTCTTGTTGGTCAGATTTGTCTATATCGCTTTCTTCCAGTTTTTTAATCATCGATGCAATCAATATGTTTTCTTCAATGGGTGTATCGATAAATCCTTGCATCTCATCAATCACCTTAGTCACAACAAACTGTGGTGGCAAAATGCCTTTTTGTTCGCGATACTTCAAACCTTCTAACACTTGATCAAATTTGGTATCAATCAAAGACAAACGAGTCACATAATCCTCGGCATCATCCAGACTGTGAATTTGATGGGTGCTTTCCATAAAAGAAGGAAAACCATTTTGTACGCCAAAAAGTTGATTCACAGGATAATTATGAAAACGGAATTGCTCGCCTTCTGCAACAATATCCAACAAAGAAAGCATAATGGCTTTGGACATTTTTTCCATTTCATCCAAATCTTCATCTGCATAAGACAACAACATCTCATGTGTCTTGTGCATTTGTGCAAAGGTTTCATCCCCTGCCGCCATGCTGGCATCATCCAATTTGGCATTGTGTCCGTCTATGCCTACTTGTTCAAAAACTCGAATTGAACTTAGCATTTCTGGGCTTTCCATGGCAAACTGCAAGGCTGTTCTCATAAAGAAATGATTGATTTTAATCGGTTTAAAATACCAAGTCTGAACCAAGAAAATAGTGATAAGTAAAACAGCGGCTAATAGCAGCAAGCCCAAATATTTAAAGATTTTTTTCATGCATATTCCGAAAAGAGTAAAAAATTTGAAAAGTATACAATAAATAGGTCATAATAACCACATGCAAAAAGTCACTGTTTTATTTACAGGTTTTTCAATATTTTATGTGTTGGTCTTTGTGCTGACACATTTTATTCATGAATATTACAACGATCAAAAAATTGCTCGTATCTTTGGTATTGTATTAATGTTGTGCCTTGCTGGTTTGCAATGGATTCATCTGGATTTTTTTCTCAACCAAACAACACAAATAATTACCCCGCTTTACTTGCTTGTTTTGTATCTTGTTGCACCGAGTTTCTATTTTTATGCTCGTCCAGTTTTAAAAGCCCAAGACAGTTTCAAATTTATTCATCTTCTACACTTTACACCTTTGATACTGGTTTTTTTAGTTAAACCACAACTGGCTTTTACCTTGGCTTTTGTTATTGGTTCTGGCTATTTATTGTGGTTACTTAAAACCATTTATGCCCTACGTACCCACAAGAGACAATTTAGAAACGAATTGATATTATTGACGATGGTTTTTATCATCGCGATTGGTGTTTCAGTGATTGCATTAACCATGCCTTTTTCTCAACAACTGTTCTATTCGCTTTACGCCAGTGCCATTGGCTTGGCCTTGTTTATTGTGGCACTAGTGGTCAGTTATCGGCCAAGCCTGTCTGAAAGCGTGTCCAAAGTAGCAAAAGAAACCTATGCAGTATCTACGTTAACAGCCATAGATTGTGAAGCCAAATTGGATTTGTTGGATGAAATGATGATCGAAGATAAACTCTACCAACAAAGTAATTTAGACCGACAAACCATTGCCAATGAACTGGATTTAAGCACCCATCAATTGTCAGAGTTAATTAATACAAAACTCGGTTTAGGATTTTCTCAATACTTGCGTCAACAGCGCATCAATGCCGCCAAAGCATTGTTACTGTCACAATCCAAAGCCTCTGTTTTGTCCATTGGATTAGAAGTGGGGTTTTCGTCACAATCCAATTTTTATGAAGCGTTTAAAGAATTGGTTGATACAACGCCAGCTAAATTTCGGAAAGACAAAAGATAGATTTTGCCATGAAGTGCATGAAGCACATGAAGGTAAAAACCAGTAGTACTAACAGAGCCTTTAATTTGTCAGAATGACTTCATCAATAAAAAATAACTCGGTCGGGTAGTTGGCTTTAGTCAACACTGTTTTTGCCAAAGGTCTAAAAGGTTGACTAAACAGACTGTGAAAGTATTCTGATGACGAGTAAAAATGGCATAAATTTCGCTATTTTTCGTTGAAAAACTTAGCCACGGCGTTTTCCGCCTAAATTAGCAAATTTTCTACTCATTTTTCTTTCGCCATATAATACTTTCACAGTCTGTAAAGCCAACTACCCGATATGAGTATTACCATGATAAAAAGCCACTAAAAATTCCTGAATGCTCATTGTGGAACAATAAACTTCTCCATAATTAGCATTTCGGAAGATTAGACTTTAATAATTTCATATGCTTGATTCATCATACATCTATGGAACAAAGCAATGAAGAAGACACAAAAAAATAACAGCTATAGAAAATACGCGATAGCTGGTTTAATAGGGATTGGGATAACAGGCATGGCATTTCAATTATTGAGTTACCGGTCATTGCATGGTTCATCTCTTTTTTATATTGCTATCCCGTTGTTACTTGCCTATGTTTTTATCAATACAATGCCCAGTAAAACCCATACTGGTCGTATTCTAAAAGGCACCACCATTGTGCTACTGTTATCTGGTCCGATTCTCCAAGAGGGTTTTATCTGTATTGTTATGGCTGCACCCTTGTTTTATATTGTCGGTGGAATCATTGGCGCAGTTCTGGATTATCGGGTGAGAAAAGGCAAGACTAAAATCCATTCTTCATTTTTATTGTCCATTATGCTGATGATGAGTTTAGAGGGAACACATACTATGTTTACCTTTGATAGGTTCAATACAGTTGTGGTAAAAAAAGTAGTTAATGCCTCAGTAACTGAAGTCAAAAATCAATTAAATCGCCCCATTAACTTAGGACATCAAGTGCCAACCTACTTAAAACTCTTCCCTTTTCCAAGCAGTAAAGATTTTACAGGAAATCATGTGGGTGATGTAAACACTTTAAATTTTATATACAAAAAACATGTCTATTTCAATCCAGTCATTGGCGACTTGAAATACCAAATCGTCAACACAGGTAGAAACTTTATTGAATCAAAAGTGATCAGTGATCACAGCTATGTCAATACCTATTTAAACTGGCAGTCATCAAAAGTGTCATGGAATGAAATTGACAGTAACCACACAGAAGTTATTTGGCAGATTAATTACGAAAGGAAGCTGGATCCAGCTTGGTATTTTGGCACATTGGAAAAATATACCGTGACCTTAATGGCCAATACTTTAATAAAATATTCGGCCACTCCAAATTTTGCGAGATAATCATGAACTATATAGAAATATTTCGTGGTTTGTTAATATTAATCCCCGCTGGAATAGTGACCTATAAATTGGTTCATCAAAAAAAGACATTCCGATTTTGGGTTGCCGTTTTCTTTTCTTTTGTATGGCAGTTTCAGGTTGGTTTAACCCTATTAGCAATAGCAGTGAAATACAAAATATTCTTATTTTACACCTCTGATTTGTTATTTTATGGCGTTCCGATAGATATTATCTTTGGGCTGAGTTTAATGATTGCTTATATTCATTCTGGCCTAAAATACAAGAATCAAATGGCTTTAAATGTGGTGTTGTATATGTTGACAATAAAAATATTTGCCATCGAGGTCAATCATTTGTTTTTTGGTTTCTTTTTGATTTTTTGTTCAATGTTAGTAACCTTGCCCGCACATGGTCTTTTTAAATGGACAAATAAAGATGTGCATATTTATTTAAGGAGCATATTGCAAAACATCAATTGGGCAATACTGCTTTTGTGGTTGTTTCCAAGTATAGTCTTTGCATATACGACGGCATCGTGGTCTATGTTTTTAGAACAAATGCAGGAAGCTAATTTATTGGTTTTTCTCCCAATGTCTGTACCGGCCTATTTAATCATTAATGCGTTGTATCATTTTGCACGATACGGCAATGGTACAGGTTTTCCTTACGATGCACCAAAGATCTTGGTCACTACAGGTGTCTACCGTTTTATTTCTAACCCCATGCAAGCCGGCATTGTTTTAATGATGCTTATTTGGGGGATGATATTGAATAACGCATTGATTATATCCTCTTCATTGGTGGCTGTTTTTTTATTTATTGTATTCAAAAAAACCTGCAACGGGACTTTCCAATTGTGTGGGCAAGATCCTAACTGGCTTGAATACCAACAAACAACGCCTAAGTGGATTCCTTTTAAATTTACATAAAAAAAATTCATAAAATTTGATGTTCTTCACCAGGTTTGTAACGTGATAGTTTCCAGAATGCTCATTGTGGAACAATAAAGGGTTCCACAATTAGCATTTCGGAAGAATTAAACAATAGAAATTCATAAACTAGAGTCACATTTTAAATAAACGAGAACAGGAATGAACAAGAGTCTTCTAAAAGGTATAAATTATAGTATTTATACCTCAATTCTTTTAACCTTTATTGGAACTATTATTTATTGCTTTTGGTTTCACTCATACAAAGATTTTTTAGTTGTCTTTGTATTTATGTCTGTCATAACAAGTGCGATAACTCTTTTTATATCCTCTTTATTTGGAACTGCGATTGTTTTAATACTTGAAGAAATTAATGTTGAAGGCAATGTAATTACAACTATTTTGGGAAGTCTATTGGGTTATCTAATAGGATTAATTTTTTTTAAAGACTGGATTTTAATGAAAACCGTTTTCACTTTATACGGAACTTGTTGTGGTTTCTCTTTTTCGTTTGGTTACAACAAAGGAATTAAATAGTGAATATCCTAATAACAGGTGCAAGCGGATTTATCGGGCGAAATTTAATCAAGTCTTTGTTAAAGTCTGATCACAATATCACGGCTTGCATCCACAAATCTGAACTGCCTTTTGAAATTAAAATCTTTAAAATTGATTTTGCACAAATGCTTAAGTTGACGGATTGGTTGCCCATGTTGATGGGAATTGATGTGGTGATTAATTGTGTTGGGATAATTGCTGAAAATAGAAAACACAGTTTTGAGGTGATGCATCATTTAGCACCGACTGCTTTATTTAAAGCTTGTGAAAAGACCCATGTTAAGCGCATTATTCAAGTCTCGGCTTTGGGAGCAGATGACTCAGCATTGGTGGACTTTCATAAGAGTAAAAAACTAGCAGATGATTATTTGCGAGGCAGTTCGTTGGACTGGTTTATATTGCGTCCTTCTTTGGTTGTAGGAGAAGGTGGTAAGAGTTATAGCTTCTTCAAGTGTTTAAGTAATCTCCCAGTAATTCCATTGATGGGAGATGGTGAGCAGTTGATTCAACCGATTAATATCCATCGATTGGTTGCAGTGATTGAGAAATGCATGGTTACCAAAGACGGCAATCAAACCATTGATGTGGTTGGAGAGAAGGTCATCAGTTATAAACAATGGATGCAACAATTACGAAAAAAACAATCAACTGCTCGGTTTATTAATATTCCCATGAAACCCATGAATTTTTTGGCTGGGTTGTTAAGCCCGCTTAATTTGCAGTTGCTTTCAAAGGATAACTTAATCATGTTAGAACAAAACAATGTGGGCGATTATGTTCTACTTAAAAGGTTTATGGAGAATTCACAATGAAAAATAGAACCGTCATTGCCGCGAAGACGGTAATCCATTTTAAAAAGCACTTAACACTTAAATTTAACGAGCAGTTTATAGATTCCCGCCTTCGCGGGAATGACGAGGTGGCTAGTTTTTCTGTACTCAATACTGATGAGAATTACGGGTTTTCAGGAGAAAAACAATGACTTATTTAATCTTAAAATACTTGCACATTATCAGTGCCATTTTATTGTTTGGAACTGGTTTGGGTTCTGCTTTTTACAAGTGGATGGCTGATCGCAGCGGCAATATACAACATATAGCTATAACCAACAGAAACGTGGTATTGGCAGACTGGTTGTTCACCACACCTACTGTTGTTTTTCAGCCAATATCAGGTGTTTGGATGGCAACACTTGTTGGTTATCCATTGACCACACCGTGGATTATGGTTTCCTTGATTTTGTATGTTATTGCTGGTGCGTGTTGGTTGCCGGTGGTTTATCTACAAATCAAGATGAAAAAAATGGCAGAATTAGCTATGCAAAACAACACAGAGTTGCCCAATAAATATTGGCGATATACTAAAATGTGGTTTGTGCTGGGTATACCAGCTTTTATTGCCATGGTTTTGGTGGTGATGTTAATGGTTTTTAAAGGTTATATCATCGGGTAGTTGGCTTTAGTCAACCTTTTATAACTGTGTTGATTAAAGCCAACTACCCGATACGAGTAAATATAATATTAGGAGTTAAGTAATGAAACAATCACTTATGCAAATCGTATTAGGCGACCAATGGAACAAATTACCACCCGCTTTAAATGCCCATTATGGTGAGAATGAAAACGGAGAAAACCATGCAACAGGTGTGTTAAGCATAGATTATCCTTGGTTTATGCAATGGCCATTAAGCTTTTTCAGGTTGCTGGGTGCATTGGTCAACAAACGGGGAGAAAATTTAAAAACCACAGTTTCTAAAATCAACAAAGGAGACAGGCAAATTTGGCACAGAGAAATTGTCTATCCGAATGGCAAAACAATCATTTTCGACAGTGTATTTGTGTCAAGTGAGAACAAAGACTTTATTGAATACATCAATGCATTTTTGGGTTTGCGTATGTATGCTTTTGTTGAAGGAGACAAGCTTCGCTACGAAAGTAAAGAGTATGTGTTAAAACTGGGAAATCTCAAAATACCTATACCTGAATGGTTAGCATTGGGCCATGCCAGCATTATTGAGTGGCAAGCAGAAGGCAACGATGACCACACTTTTGATATGGACTTTAGAATAAAACACCCTTTGTTTGGAGAAGTGTTTTGTTATAAAGGCAGATTTACAACAGAAAAATAAGTTATAATTAAACGATGAACTATCAAGAAATAATAGATTTTTGGTTTGAGGAAATAGAACCAAAACAGATTTGGATTAAAGATGCTGAATTTGATCAGCTGATCATTGATAGGTTTTCTAAGGTTTATCAACAAGCAACTCGCTGTGAGTTGTTTGAATGGCGGGAGTTTCCTGAGGGTCGATTGGCTGAAATCATTGTGTTGGATCAATTTTCTCGCAACATGTTTCGAGATTCTCCAAAGGCCTTTGCTTTTGATTCTTTGGCTTTGTCTTTAACGCAACAGGCGCTTGCTTTGGGTGTAGATGAACAATTAGAATCCAGGAAAAGAAATTTTATTTATTTGCCATTGATGCACAGTGAATCTAAAATAATTCACCAATATGCCTTTAAAATCTATACAAAAAACAGCAAACATGCCAGCCTTGAATTCGAAATTAAACACAAAAACATCATTGATAAATTTGGACGTTATCCTCATAGAAACAAGGTGCTGGGTAGAAAATCTACCGATGAAGAGATCGAGTTTTTAAATCAACCCGGCTCAGGTTTTTAGCTAATAAACCCTAATACAGTTGTCCTGTTTTCACCATGGTTATTATGGCACCAATTAATGCACCAAACATCAATACAACTGTTGGAATCATACTGATCATAAAACCTAATCCACGAGATTCAGGGTCAGCAACATAGGCTTTAGCGTAAATTACACGGCCAATGACATAGACAAAACCCAAGCCAGCAGCTCCCATTGCATGTACATGGGTGGCAAAGATCCACATAGAAGGAATCGCAATAATGAGTAACTCCATTGTATTGTGGTGGACTCGATAGAGTCTTTCAAAGTGTTGATTGCCGGATGTGGCGGGAGCTTTTACATTGTCTTTTTCTCTTGCCATCCCTGATTTTAAACTAAAAACAAACAGTTGGATAAGCATAATACTGGTTACAATTGAAACATAAATCATGTAGCTTTCTCTTTAAAATAAATATGTGATTAGACAATATTAACACTAACGAGGGTGGAAATGGCCAATTTGAGGGTATAATCACACGGTCTTTATCAGGTTAGGAGAAAAAGATGACCCATAAAAGAAGAAACCAAGCAGCAAGGGCTGCTATCATGCGCAAAGGTGGGGCTCATGAAAAGACCAACAAAGCCAAGCGTCAAAAGGAAAAACAAGCCTTTAAGAAAAAAATCAGAGCTGGGTGTGAATACAAATACTTCGGCTCTTTTTTATTGGGTAATGCTGTAATTGAGTTAAACCCATATCAGTGTTAGAATGTTTCCCTTTTTAACCTTGGGACACCATGAAAATTCAAACAAGCCTCCTTTTAATATTAATCCTTTCACTCCTGTCTTGTGAACAGGAAAACCAATCAAAGTTAGATCAACCAGCCCTTCAAACATCTGTTGTTAAGACACAAACTCCTGCAGGCTTTATCCAAGAGGTTGAATCCACTTATATTGAAGAAGGGGAGTTTGCGGCCAAAACTGCTTGGGTTCAAGCCAATTTTATTACTGAAGATACCGTTTGGTTGGGTGCAAAAAGCAATGAAAAAATGACGGCTTTGGGCGTTGACTATGCCATACGTGCTGCGGCTTATGACGATGTAAAACTATCTGCTGATATGCGCAGAAAAATGAACATGCTTAAAAATGGTTTGACCATTGCAGCTCCAGTAGACAAAGAAAAGAACAAACAGTTGGCAGAGATTACCTCAGGTCTTGAAGCGATGTATGGTACGGGTAAATATTGCAAAGA
>JAJRQG010000004.1 GCA_024280395.1 Gammaproteobacteria bacterium
AGGAGAATACTGTCGTTCCATATCACCAGCAACCGAATCTACCCAATTTTTATTCTTTGCTCTTTCAGACAAAATTAATTGTAGTCGATTTTTATCTTGCTCTACCAAAGAATCACTGTTTGCTTCATTGATGAGGTTTTCCCAAATGCTTTGATATTGCTTTGAGATTACTGAAATATTTAATCTGTAATAAGTAGACACGCCATCCTTGCGGCCTAGAACAAACCGTTGTGCTTTAAGTTTTGCTAGGTGTGTAGAAACCCTTGGCTGAGCCAATTGTAATGTGGTTGATAATTCAGCCACGGTTAATTCGTGGTCTCGCAACAACAACAACAAACGCAATCGCGTTTCATCGGCTAATAATTTAAACACTTGAGCTATATTCATCTTTATATCTTGATTTAGAGATGAATGATATTGTAACAATCAATGGGAGTAGGTCAAGAAGTTTTGCCACGAAAGACACGAAAAGGGCACGAAAATTATTTTATTGTTTCTAATGAATTACTTTAAAAACTATGGCATTATAGAACTATGGAAGAAATAATATATAAAGATGAGAGTTATAAAATTCAGGGTGCGGTATTTGAAGTTTATAAGGAAATGGGAAATGGTTTTTTGGAGGCTGTGTATCAAGAATGTTTAGAAAAAGAATTTTCCAAACAAAAAATACCTCACCTCATTCAACCCATTTTGGAAATCGATTATAAGGGAGAGAAATTAAAACAATTTTATAAACCTGATTTTATTTGTTTTAATAAAATTATCATAGAATTAAAAGGAGTTAAACTAATATCAAAACAACACCATGCACAGCTCATTAATTATTTAAAAGCAACAAATTTAAAGTTGGGATATCTAGTTAATTTTGGTGCATCTCCAAGAGTAGAAATCAAAAGAATTGTTTTGTAAATCAGCTACAAAACAAGCACGAAAACAATCTTGATCTTTTTCGTGTAAATTTCGTGCTTTTCGTGGCAAAAATTAATCTATCCGATTAGCAACGATTTTGACAAAGGACTTCATGCGGACTTCTTCAAGTGTAAGCCCTGTGTATTCAATCTCAGCTTCAGTGATTGCACCTGAGTTTAATGCACGTAAAAAGAAATTCAATAAACCTTGACCCGTAGCAGCATCATCGAATACATCGCCGACCAAGGTGGCTTGTGCAGCTTTTTCGATGAAGTTTTTTAAGCGAATCGAGGCTTGTTCTAGGCTTTGTAAGAAGAAGGTGTAACAAGCAACATAGCGAATGGGAATTTGAGCGGGATTTAAATCCCAGCCTTGGTAGTAACCCATTTCGAGTGAATGAATAATGTCATCATAAGCTAATTTCCATGCTTTGTGAACGGTTTGTGTGTCACCAATTGGCATGGTGCTGGTTGCGCCATTGGATAACCAAACACCAGTTCCGCCGAATGTGAGTTTCATCATTTGCAAGGCAAAGTCACAAGCAGGGTGCTGCATTTGTTGGTGAGCGGCGGTGATATCAAAACTGGCGGTGTAATCATAAGTACCAAAATGCGCACCTCGACATCGTCCATTGGCTGCTTTATAAATCAAGGGCATGTGACTGACACCATCTTGGGAGAGTAGGGCTTGGGTGGTTTCTATCATGATTTCTATTTTTAACTCGCCATTGTTTAGGCCCAATTGTTCTTCCATGTGATTAAGCAACTGTACAAAAGCAGTGACTTGTTCTGGGATGTTGACTTTAGGTAAGGTAATCACAAAGTTTTTTGGAACTTGTCCATTGTTCTCTTTAATTAGGGTGGATACAAAGATATCTAAAGTACGGGCACTGCGGGTTTTTAGTTCATCATTGAACGGTTTTATTCTAATGCCCAAATAAGGTGGTGCAATTCCTTGTTTTAAGGCGCTTGCGTATTCTTTCGCAGCAAACTCTGCACAAGCATCTTCCTCGTCATCGGGACGATTGCCATACCCATCTTCAAAATCAATGCGGAAATCTTCTACCGCACACAATTTTAATTTTTCAATTACCCGTTGATGAACCTGTTGCCACAAATCTTTATCACCAGGTAAATCCAAGGCTTTGGCCAATGTTGTAGCATCTGGGGCATAAGTGTTGAATGCTTTTAGTGACAATTCACCAATCTTCTTGGTGGCTCCAGCTTTGTACAATTGAGCACCACCATAAAGCGTATGCACAGGCTGTTGTTCTTCACCATCTCCTGGATAATGTTGAACAAATTTTTGATTGGCTTTTGCTAAAGTATTGAAAATGGATTCCAAAGTGTCTGATTGTATTGTTTGCATTCATGTTTCTCGAATTTATTAGATAGAGATTATAAAGAGTAACTTGGCTCTGAGTCAAATTATTACCCAAATCCCGATATAGAAAATACGATGATAGCACAAGTCCTTGATGCACCTAGAAAATCCAGAAAAAGCTTCATCACCAATGATGTGACTTTAGTTTTTCTTGATTTCCTATGCACATCAGTTACTTGCACTCTCACACGCATTTCTATATCGGGATTTGGGTAATATGTGATAATAAAAATGCTTGAATTAATCAGCCAAAGGATTGGCATTGGGGCAAAATACCGACCTGCGTCCCAGAGTAGGACAATAATTGAGGTGGTCTTGGGTTTTTTCAGCATCATTCATGGGCGCAATAAAAAAACCAACCGCAGTTCTTAATGCTTTTAATGCTAGGGGTGTTTTAAGGTTAACCATTTGTTGTATTTGATCGTCTTGAACAATCAATTTCTTCTCTTTAGGTTTTGTCCATTGTTTGGGTTTAAAGTCCGAATCGATTTCAGGAACTTGTTTAAAATCTGAACTAACTGTGGGTAAAGGTTTGCTTAGTTTTATTGAGTTTAAAATTTCCCCAGCACTGGGTAACTGAGGTTTAACTGTAATAATTTTTTCAATTGGAACAGCTTCCTTGATTGGTTCAAGTAGTGTCTTTTTTTCTGGTTTTTTTACTGTGAATTTTGCTTCATCAATTGGTTTGATAACAGGTTTTGGTGTCGTTATTGTTGGTTGTATTGATTCCTTGGGCTTTATGATTTCTTTTACCAAGGTAACCGAAAGAGGAGTATCTTGATTTGTCCAAACAGGTTTGAACTTTATAGGTATCAGTAACAACAAATAAACCAATACAGCAGAAAACACAAAAACAATAAACTGTCTTGAGTTTAAATGATTATTTTGCCAGTTTGATTGTTGCCAGGTGAATTCCATAAAAATTAAAATGATGAATGTGCTGCATTCTAACTATTGGCCTGTTAATTAATGGTTAACTTCCTCGATAAGTTGAAAAACTAAAGGGGCTGAGTAGAAGGGGAACATGGTAATGTTGCTCAGGGTTCTCAACCATAAAATTAATCGTAACGGATGGAAAAAATCCTTTGTTGTTGTGGTATTTACTGGTTGCAAAAGTAATGCGGTATTCTCCTGCTTGCATGCCATTGTCCATCCAATCCATAATTCGACCATCCCCATCTGTTGTGCCTTTGGCGATTGTTTGCCAATTGCTATTATTCAATAACTCTAAAACAACAGGAATATCTGCAGCAGGACAACCTTTGGCTGTGTCTAAAACATGGGTAGTAATTGGGCTCATAGATTGATCTCTAAATTTATAATTATTACAAATCTATTGTACCTTAGTTAAAGCCAGTTATGGTATAGTGTTTTTTAATTTTTAACCCTTTTTAAGCAAATGAAAATACGCCGAATACAACCACAAGATAATCAAGCAGTTAAAGATTTAGTCATCAATACGTTGGCAGAATTTGGCGCCAAAGGCCCAGGATTCGCCTCATCAGATGCAGAGCTACAAGACATGTTTGCTGCCTATCAAGCAAAAGATAAGGCTTTCTATGTGATAGAAAAGAATGGAGTAATACTGGGAATCGGTGGTTTAGCACCCTTAGATGGAGAAGAAAATTCAGGTATATGTGAACTTCGCAAGATGTATTTTGACCCACAGTTACGCGGTTTGGGTATGGGTAAGCAAATGATAGATAAGTGTATTTTAAAAGCCAAAGAATTTGGTTTTCACACCATGTACTTAGAAACCATCCCTGAAATGACCGCCGCCCAAGGATTGTACAAAAGCCGTGGATTTGAATATTTAGAATGCGCCAAAGGCAACACCTGCCATTCTGCTTGTGAAGTGTATATGCAGAAAAGTTTGGTTTAATTGAAAACTAAAAACTAAGATCAAAAGTGTTACCATGAAGGGCATGGAGAACATGAAGGTAAAGATCAAGAGCGTATTTTATGAATAAGAGTCTCTTACTTTAAAAATAGATAAATAATTATGGGATTACAATTTGACACATATGTTTTTAAGAAACAGTATCCTAATATTGAGGAAATAATAAAAAAAGCATGTGAAATTTCTGGGTTAGAAATAATAAAGATTAAGCCGCGTATTAGTATTAATGCATACTTGGAAGGATATCATGACTATTCTTATGAGTTAGCCTTTAAAGATTTTCAAAAAAATAGTGTAGAAGTTTATACATACAAAAATGAAAAGGATAACCATATTTCAAACAAAGAAAGACAAGAAATGGAATTAAGAGTAGCTCGTTTTGAAGAACAAAAAACCGTAAATTTACAAAATTACATGGGTCAAGAATCTACATTGTTTGATGTTATATCTCTGGCTCTGAAAGAGTTGGGAGGAGTTAGTCCTTACGAAAATTTAAAATCAGATATAGTTGTAAATTATCCTACATCAATAGAACAACTTAAAAAGAAACAAAAAAAGCATACGTTAAAATCATTCTTATTGATTTTATTAACAATACTTTTGATACCAATAATCATTCCAATTAATTTGTTAATAATTATTTTCGGAATATTGAAAGCTCCATTTGTCAAACTGAAAAAATGATTCAATAAATTCCCACCTTGAGAATGTGAACTATTGTCGTTTATTCATTACCGCTGCGTCGCCGTGCCGTTGTGCGAGAAAACTGCTTTTGATATTTATCTGCGAACATCTGCGTTTATCTGCGGACAAAAAACTTTTTTCAATATAAAATAAACCTATGGCGAAAATAAAATTACAATATACTTGTACGCATTGCGCAGCGGTTCATAACAAATGGGCGGGCCAATGTGGTGATTGTGGGCAATGGAACTGTTTGGAAGAATCTGTAGTACAAGCGGCAAGTCCTGCACAAAATAAATCATCGCGTTTTTCAACTTATGCGGGCGATGTCGGCGGTCAGAAAATTCAAAAATTAGGCAATATTAAATTTCAACAGAATATTCGCACTTCAACCAAGATCAAAGAACTAGACCGTGTTTTGGGTGGTGGTTTAGTAACAGGTTCTGTGGTGTTGATTGGTGGTGATCCTGGAATTGGTAAATCGACTTTGATGTTGCAGGTCACAGCTACCATGCCGGATAATATAAAAACCTTGTATGTTACAGGCGAAGAATCATTGTCACAAATTTCGATGCGGGCCAATAGATTGGAATTGGATGCTGCTGATTTAGAATGTATGGCAGAAACCTCAGTTGAAGCGATTATTGCCTCAGCTTTGGTGCACAAGCCCAATTTGATGGTAATTGATTCAATTCAAACACTTTACACTGAAAATCTGACTTCTATTCCTGGCTCTATCTCACAAGTCAAAGAATGTGCGGCTCAATTGGTGCGGTTTGCCAAACAAAACAATACTTCAATAATCTTCGTTGGCCATGTCACCAAAGAAGGTGGAATTGCGGGTCCTCGTGTGTTGGAACACATGGTTGATACGGTTTTGTATTTTGAGAGTGATGGCAATAGCCGCTATCGGGTACTTCGCGCTTTAAAAAATCGCTTTGGAGCGGTAAATGAAATCGGTGTATTTGCCATGACGGAAAAGGGAGTTCAAGAAGTTGAAAACCCATCAGCGATATTTTTGTCCGAACACAGCGAACCACAACCAGGCAGTGTGGTTATGGTGACCAGAGAAGGCACGCGGCCTTTGTTGGTAGAAGTCCAAGCATTAGCAGACCAAAGTCCATTGGGCAATCCAAGACGTTTGACAGTTGGTCTAGACCACAATAGACTGGCCATGTTACTGGCGGTTTTGCATCGCATGTGTCATCTGGCAATTCATGATCATGATATCTTTATGAATGTGGTTGGCGGCATGAAAGTGACTGAAACAGCTGCTGATTTAGCCATTATTATGGCGGTGGTTTCTAGTTTTCGTAACCGTTATTTGCCCAAAGGAACGATAGTCTTTGGTGAAGTGGGTTTGACTGGTGAAATTCGCCCCGTTTTTAATGGTGAAGACCGTTTAAAAGAAGCGGCCAATCATGGTTTTAAACATGCCATTGTTCCAAAAGGCAATATTGGTGCTTGGACCAAGGGGCTGGACATCAAGGTTACAGGCGTAGACAATATTAATCAAATTTTGGACTATATTTGATGTTTGAGAAATTAAGCAGTAACTCGATAATATTGGAAAGGTTTAAACTTTCTGATAGTGAATTGATTTTTAAGGCTTTAATTGAATCTCGCCGCGAAATATCTCCTTGGCTCTCTTGGCTAACGCCAAACTATAACCTACAAAGTGCTGAAAAATTCATCAATTTACAACTCAACAATTGGAATGAAAACATTGAGTTTACTTACACCATTAAAAATCAACAAGCCAAATTATTGGGTGTAATCGGATTGCATTTATTCGACACACAAAATGATGTGGCTAATATTGGTTATTGGATGAACAGCAAGCACACTGGCCAAGGTTACTGCACAGAAGCGCTTAAATTATTGGTAGAAAACTCCCTAAAACCCTTAAACCTAATCCGTATCGAAGTCATTGTTGCTGTACAAAATATCGCCAGTCAAAAAGTCGCTGAAAATGCAGGCGCTAAATTTGAGGCTATTCTGAGAAACCGTATTCGTCCTAATGGTATTGCTACTGATGCTAAGATGTATGCTTTTACTTGATTGAGCACATTATCCTAAATAAGCTTTAACCCAAGATTATACAGTAAAATATACACCGTCATTCCTGCGAAGGCGGGAATCCAATATTTAGGGATGTTTGTATGATTTAATTTACAGTTTCAATAAAAATCTTCAGATTGGCTTTTATGTTGAGTTTTATCCGAGATGGATTCCCGCCTTCGCGGGAAAGACGGGGACCTTGGTATTCTGCAAGAATACCTAATCTTCTTCCTAATTAACTCACTTTCTCAATCACTTTCTTGACCAAAGCTTTCCTCACAACATTGTCTTCATTGACGCTGATAATAGTTATTTCGTAGTTATTAATCCTTATGGCAGTTTGCTTATTCGGCAAGTTACCTAAGTGCTCGGTAATTAATCCATTCAAGGTGCTGGCTTCATCAAGAGGCATATCCCATTGCATACGTCGGTTGAGTGATCGCAGTTGAATACGACCATCAATAATGTACTCGTTTTCGCCTTGTTTGATGATGGAGCGGCCACGATTTTTGGGTTCAGAAGTGAAGTCTCCAACAATTTCTTCTAAAATATCATCTAATGTCACTAAACCTAATATATCGCCGTATTCATCTACAACCAAACCCAAACGGCGCTCTTTTTTCTGAAACTCTTTGAGCTGGATGATTAAATTGGCTCCTTCTGGCACGAAGTAAGGCTTTCTTAACACCGCGCAAAGGCCTTTTAAATCAAGTGTGTTGCTGGATAATTGTGGCAATATGGTGCGAATATGCAATACGCCTATTATATTATTGAGGTCTTCTTTATAAACGGGCAGCCGAGTTAAATAAGTACCCACCAATTGTTTTAAAATTTCATCCCAATCATCTGTGATATCGATGCCCACCACTTCATTGCGCGGAACCATGATGTCATCTACATCAATGTGTTCAAGATCCAAAACATTGATCATCATTTTTTGTTTGGTATCTGGCTTTAAATTGTCATTTTCTATCATCAGCGTGCGAAGTTCTTCGCGCGACAATGCTTGTTCAGCCACATCTTTGGGTACACCCATTAAACGTAACAGGCCATTGGTCAATATATTGGTTGCCCAAACTAGTGGATACATGATTTTTAGCAAAGGTGTAAGAATATAGGATGCCGGAAAAGCAATGCGTTCAGGATGCAATGCCGCATAAGTTTTTGGTGTGACTTCGGCAAATATTAAAATCAAAAGTGTCAGAAACAAAGTGCCGTAGGCAGCAGCGGCTTCAGGACTAATGGAATAGTCAGTAGCGATTTTTAATGCGGCAAATGTCGTAATGGTCGAGGCAGCTATATTGATAAAGTTATTGCCAATCAATATTAAACCTATCAGTCTATCGGGTTCTTGTAAGAGTTTTTCTGCTAATCGAGCCGATTTACTGGTTTTGGCTTTGTTCTTTAACCTAATGCGGTTTAAGGTCATTAAAGCGGTTTCAGAGCTAGAGAAAAAAGCCGAAAGAAACAGTAGAACAGTTAATATACCAAATAAAACACTCAGGGGTACATCTTGCATATTAGATTACCCACTCTAATACGATTTTGCTACCCAAATAGCCAATGGCCAATAAAGTCATGCCTGATATTGTTAGAAGGATTAATTTTTCACCACGCCAACCCTTGGTCATTCTACCCAATATCAAGAAGCCAAAAACTAACCAAGCAAGCATCGAGAAGATGACTTTATGGCCCAAATGCTGACCAATAAAATCATCCACAAAAATCACTCCAGAGAGCAATGATGTAGAAAGGATTAACCAACCCAAAAAGATCAATTGAAAGAGCTTCTTTTCCTCGTCAATAATGGACAATAAACTGCCGTTATTATCAAATTGTGAGTTTTTTATTTTTTTGATGTGAACCAATAAAGACATAGCAAACAACGTGGCTACCACTAAAACAGCATAGGCCAACATTGACAAACTGATGTGTAAATCGAGTTGCCAAGAAAATTCTTTATAATTGTGATAACCCAATACAGGGTTAATATCGATTAACAGTAGGGCAATTATGACAAAAAATACCAAAGGAATTTTTACCCATGCACTTTTGAGCTTAAACAACATCACAATTAGTACCGACAGCCAAGAAACCAATAGAATGGCATTGCCAATGTTTAATTTCCAACCGTTTTCATCAAATAAGCTATTGAAGCATATAACAGCTTGCAATAACCAAGCTGCTATGACCAAATAATTGGCATAGGGGATTTTGGGTTTTGGAGTCGCCCATAGCAAATAAAGCAAGCCTGATAGAATAATTATGATTTGCACTGGATAATAATTTGTGATTTAGTCATATCAAGTATTATAATGAAGACTTCGACAAATACCAAGTGAAAATAAAAGCAGATGTTTGATAATTTAAAAGACAATTTAGCCAAATCCATACAAAAGGTCAAAGGACAAGCAACATTAACCGAAGATAATATTAAAGAGGCCATGCGTGAAGTGCGTATTGCATTGCTTGAAGCAGATGTTGCCTTGCCTGTTGTTAAGTCTTTTATTGAACAAGTCAAAACCCGTGCTTTGGGCGAAGATGTTTTAACCAGTTTGAAACCTGATCAAGTCTTGATAAAGATTGTCCAAGAAGAATTGACCAATACTTTGGGTTCTACCAATGAAGAATTAAATTTATCCGCACAACCACCTGCTGTGATACTCATGGCTGGTTTACAAGGCGCAGGTAAAACGACATCAACTGCAAAACTGGCCAAGTATTTAATTGAAAGACAAAAGAAAAAGGTCATGGTGGTCAGTGCCGATGTTTATCGCCCTGCAGCCATTGAACAACTACAAACAGTTGCTGATCAAGTCGGTGCTGCATTTTTCCCATCTTCAGTAATCGATGATCCGATTTCAATTGGCAAAAATGCCGTAGCCGCTGCTAAGAAAGGTTTTTATGATGTACTAATCGTCGATACTGCGGGTCGTTTGGCGGTTGACGAAGCCATGATGCAAGAAATCAAAGGCATGCAACAAAGCTTGAATCCAATCGAGACTTTGTTTGTGGTCGATGCCATGACTGGACAAGATGCAGCCAATACAGCCAAAGCCTTTTCAGAAATATTAGATTTAACGGGTGTTATATTAACCAAGTTAGACGGTGATGCCCGTGGTGGTGCAGCTTTGTCTGTGCGCGATATTGTAGGAAAACCGATTAAATTTATGGGCATGGGCGAAAAAATGGATGCGCTTGAACCTTTCCATCCAGAACGAATTGCCTCGAATATTTTAGGTATGGGCGATGTATTGAGCCTAGTTGAAGAAATTGAGCGCAAAGTCGATAAGAAAAAAGCCGATAGAATGGCCAAGAAAATTCAAAAAGGCGCAAAGTTCACCTTATTTGATTTTAGAGAACAATTACAACAGATGAATGATATGGGTGGCATGTCGTCCATGATGGATAAATTGCCAGGAATGGGAAACTTGCCCGATGCGGTTAAAAACCAAGTCAATGACAAATCATCAGACAAGATGATTGCCATCATCAATTCAATGACCAAAAAAGAACGCAAATTCCCACAACTGATCAAGGGCTCTCGCAAACGCCGAATAGCCACAGGTTCAGGTAATGAAATTCAGGATGTTACACGCATGCTAAAACAATTTACTCAGATGCAAAAGATGATGAAGAAGTTTTCAGGCAAAGGCATGATGAAAATGATGGGTAAACTGGCAGGCAAAATGCCTGGTGGGATGCCTTTTTAAATAAATCACCTACTCATTAAATTTGTTATCAGCGAGAAATAAACTGGTTTTTAACTAAAATTATGCTATTTTATTTACATAAATACCAACCAGATAACATCAACTTTAGAAAATTAACTGTCAATTTAATAATTATTGAATTCAAGGATTGTCTTCAGTATACTCTTTGAGCTTAATATTTGTCATGGGGGTTTCAGATATATAATTTTTAATTTAAAAAAGAGGTTGAGGTAAAATGAATAAAATTTTAGTAATTCTTTTAGTGGTAGCAGGTATTTCAAATGCCAGAATTGGAAAAGAACCTCCAAGTCAGTTATATAATATTTTAAGTAAAAGCCAAATGGAAATTTACCAATTACCATCTGTAGATGTTCAAAAGTTATTAATGAAAAACTCTCCCAAGGACTTTGAAGCCAAACCTCTAAAGTTTGCCACACCAAATCCTACCAAAATAACCACTAAGTCACATGGAATTTGGACTGATATTACTGGTGGAAAAATATGGAATTTGAGATTTTCATCAAAAAATGCAACGGATATTAATTTCGGGTTTACAAAATTTCATCTGCCCAAAGGAGTAGAGCTTTATTTGTTAAGTTTTGCAGATGACCCTGTCTATTATGATGGGCCTTATACTTCAGAAGACAATCAATCCTATAAACAATTTTGGTCTGCACCTTTGCCTGGTGGCGATGTAGCTATAGAATTATTTGTTCCTGATTACGTGAAAGAAAGTATTGAATTGGAACTAACAAGAGTATCTACAGGTTTTAGAGATGTATTTAAAAGGTATAACGGAGATGGACTGATACCAAAACAGGGATCGTGTAATAATGATGTTGTGTGCCCAGTTGGAGATCCTTGGCGAAGTGAAATTCAATCAGTTAGTCGTTATACAATTAATGGAAGCGGGTTGTGTACAGGTTCTTTGATAATGGATGCTGAGAGAAGTTTTACTCCTTATTATTTGACTGCAGCACATTGTGGGTTAACTCCCTCTGTTGCTCCTACTGTTGTAACATTTTGGAACTATGAGTCAATTAATTGTGGTGACTTGAGTGGAGGTTCATTATTACAAACTGTTAGTGGTGCAACATTTAAAGCTCGAAGAGTTGATGTTGATATGAGCTTAATTGAATTATCAAGTGCGCCACCACAAAGTTTTAATCCCTATTTTTCAGGATGGGATAATTCAGGAATAACACCTACAGGGAGCGTAGGCATCCATCACCCAAATGGAGATGAAAAAGCCATTAGTTTTAATACTGACCCCTTAACTACACAGAACAGTTGTGTTGCTAGTATACCAGGAATAAATTCTCATTGGGAAGTTAATAACTGGGAAGATGGCACTACAGAACCAGGATCATCTGGATCTGGTCTTTGGGATCCTGATACTCATTTATTAGTTGGTTTTTTAAGTGGTGGAGCAGCTTCATGCGGTAATCCGGGTGGATTAGATTGTTATGGTAAGTTTTCTGTTGCATGGGATGATGGAAGTGGGGCTGCATTCAACTTGAAGCCTTGGTTGGATCCAAACAATACAGGTGTAACATCAGTTGCAGGTTCCGATCCGATTCCTTTTTCTTTAACACTTGATAACGCATCTATCGAAGTGTGTAATGGAGATAATGCAGTTGGTAGTACAGTTAATGTGGTTACTAATGGTGTTTTTACAAGTTCTGTTGCATTAACTACTCCTAATACACCTGCTTTTGTGAGTGGTTTTTCATTTGTTAACAATACAATTAACCCAACACCAGGTTCAAGCGCATTTATGTTTGATGTGGGTGCAGGTGGAACTACAGGAGTAAGCATGTTGACAATACAAGGCGATGGCATGGATATGGGAATGCCTGTATCAGCCAATGTTGATTTGTCCATCCTGTATTCCGGTGGAACTACTTCTGTGACAGCTTTAACATCGCCTACTGATAATGCAATAGATGAACCTGTATCTACAACATTTACATGGGTAGCTGATGCCAATGCAACAGGCTATCGCTTAATGGTTTCTACAGATTTAAATTTTTCAACATTGCTAATAGATGAAACCGTTACTGGTACAAATTTTTCAGCAACGGGTCTGCCAGGAGCAACTCAACTGTATTGGAAAGTGGCAACACAATCTGCTTGTAACGGAAGTGATGTAGAATCTAGTGTGTTTACATTTACTACAGTTGAAGTGTTTTGTGCAACAGTACCTGTATCAATTCCTGACAATACTCCAGCTGGTGTTGATTTAACTATTCCTGTTGCAGTGGTCAGTAACTTGGATTCCCTAACAGTTAGTGTAAAATCTAATCATACATGGGTTGGTGATTTAATATTCACCTTGTCTCATGGTGCAACTTCTGTAGAATTAATGAATAGACCAGGTGTTCCTGCATCAACTAATGGATGTAATGCTGATGGTGTTGATGTGATATTTGATGACAACAGTATTATTCCAGTTGAAGATGAATGTGCAGCTCCAATTGGTATAGCTGGAACATTGGCTCCTAATTCACCTTTGTCCGCATTTGCAGGGCAATCTTTTGCTGGTAACTGGGTATTGAATGTAAGTGATAATGTTGGTGCAGATACTGGTGATATCACAGAGTTTTGTATTGTTCCTACGATTGTCAGTTTCACTCCTGCAATAACCGTCACAAAAACAGCGACATTAACCACAGATACTTTGTTTGTTGGTGAAGCTGATCTTAATGACGTGATTACCTTTAATGTTAGTGTTGAAAACACAGGCGATGTTGCATTAGATACTTTGGTAGTCAATGACAGCATGGGAGGTGTATTGACTTGTGCACCAACGGCACTTGCACCGACTGAAATTGCTACCTGTAGTGCTTATACTTACACAGTCATACAAGCAGACATAGACTTGGGTGGAACAATTGACAACACGGCAACTGCTACCATGACAGATCCAGGTGATGCTTCTAATTATATGGACAGTGCAATGACACAAACAGCTATTAACCAAGCTTTATTTAAAGACGGTTTTGAATAATGTTTGATTCATGAATAACATGTTTGTTTAAAAAATAAAAAAGCGACTTTTTTAAAGTCGCTTTTTTTATATTAGAGTAAGTATTAAAAATATGGATGTGAAATAGTTACATGATCCAAATATTTGTTAATTAACAGACTTAGGATATGAACCCAAAACTTTCAATTGGGTAGTAATCCTTTCAAGTAATCTCAATGCTTTGGCCAGATTTTAATCGTCTTTGTGACCATCGACATCTATAAAGAACACATAATCCCATTTGCCGAGTTTAGAAGGGCGAGATTCAATTCTGGTCATGCTGACACCACATTCACTCAAAGGTTTTAATATATGGAATAGGGCACCTGGTTGATCTTTTGCTGCGACCAACAATGAGGTTCTGTCTTCGCCACTGGTAACCAAAATTTGTTTGCCAATGATTAAAAACCGGGTTGAATTGTCACTTCTATCTTCAATTTCTTTGTGTAGAATATCCAAACCATACATGTGAGCTGCACTTTCTCCAGCAATGGCGGCTGAATGATCTGTATATTGTGAACGTTTGGCGGCTTCGGCATTGGAGCTGACTGCAATACATTCGGAATGAGGCATGTTTTCTTTTAGCCAGGCTCTGCATTGAGCCAATGATTGTCTGTGAGAAAACACTGTATTTATTTCAGTTAAGTTTTTGTTTTTGCTCATTAAATTGTGATGAATAGGCAAATCTAATTCGCCACATATCTTTAATGGTGAAGATAAAAACATATCCAAAGTATTGTTCACAGCACCTTCGGTTGAATTTTCTACGGGCACAATGCCAAAGTCGGCTATACCTGCTTCTACCTCATTAAATACACTGTCAATACTGGTGACAGGCATGGCTGAAACAGAATGACCAAAATACTTGTAGGTAGCCAGTTCAGAAAAAGTACCAGCTGGCCCCAAATAGGCAATATTTAAAGGCTTTTGTTGCGCCAAACAGGCTGACATGATTTCACGGAATAAACGAACCAAAGTTTCATCGTTTAATGGTCCTTGATTTCTTGCTTTGACAGCTCGTAAAACCTGAGCTTCACGTTCTGGTCGATAAAATGCACCACCTGATTCCGACTTAGCTTTGGTTTGAGCAACATGTGCGGCAATGCCTGCACGTTTGGAAATTAGCTCCTGAATATTAGCATCGATGCTATCGATTTCATTGCGCAATTTAGATAAGTCTACTGTATTGTCTTTACCCATTTTCTGCCTCAGAGGTTTTCATGAAATTAATTAATGCGGTGACACCAGAAATTGGCATAGCGTTGTACAAACTTGCGCGCATGCCACCTACTGCTCTGTGACCTTTGATGGCCTTGATTCCTGCTGCAT
>JAJRQG010000005.1 GCA_024280395.1 Gammaproteobacteria bacterium
AAAGTTGACTTGGGAGATACTCAAGAGCTGTCAAAGAAAATTAATCAAGTGTTGGAGAACAAGCCAACTATTGAAAATAAGCAACCCTATTTGTTAAGTGATATGTTGCAACAAACCATTGAGTTGTACCAAGAGGCAATCAGTGACTAAAAGCACTTCTCAAATAGTATTGTCTTTGTATATTGCAGTATTGGTTTTGTTGCCCTTTTCTCGCTTGTCAGAACTCCCTATTTTACTTTTAATGATTATTGGTGTTCGTGGGTTCATTAAACATAGAAAGCGACTGATGAACAACCAACAGTTCAAAATATTAAGCGTGGTATTTTTTGCTTATTTTTTTGCTATCGTCTTATCTGCATTTGATTCGTATTTGGCCAAAAAAACATGGTTGGTGGCATTGGCCAGTTGGCGTTTTTATTTGGCTTCTTTTGCGCTAATATTGTACATTAGGCAGGAGCAAGTGGTCTTAATGTTTAAAATTGTTGCTTGGGTAGCAATTATTTGGTCACTGGATGCTTTGTTACAGTATTTTATTGGGATTGACGTGATAGGAAGGGCCAGTTATGAAGGCCGACTCAATGGTGTTTTTGGAGAGTATCATGTGAAACTGGGCCCTGTATTGGCATTGTTATTGCCGTTAACTATGATTGCTTTGATTAAATTCCGTTCTGTTGTTCGTTGGTTAAGTGTTTTATTGATCATTGTCATTATTATTCTTTCTGGTACACGCTCTGCTTGGCTAATGATGGTGTTTACATTATTGGCTTATTGGTTTCACCATGTGAAACAAAGGCGTATTCAGTTGTTGGCAAAGGGATTGTTGATTGCGACAATAATGATTGGAGGGCTCTGGGTAGTTTCACCTGAATTTCAGCAAAGAATGGAAAGAACCATGAGTGTTTTTGATGGTACACAAACGGGTTTGGATTTTGCTTTGGCCGACCGTTTATCTATTTGGAGAACTTCGTGGCAAATGATCCAAGAACATCCAATCAATGGTGTGGGCGCACATGCTTTTCGAAAGGCTTATCCTGACTATGCCCTAGAAAATGATTCGTGGCAACAAGAAGGCGGTGTAGGCATGCATGCCCATCACTGGATATTGGAAATATTATCAGATACGGGGATCATTGGGTTGTTGTTGATTGGTTTTGCGATTTTTAAACTTTGGTTATTTGTTAGAGACAACTACCATGTTCATTATTCTTGGGCATTTTCAGTTTCCTTAATCGCAGCTTTTTTACCGATCACAAGTACTTATTCTATCTTTGCTTCTTTTTGGTCAATTTGTATTTGGTTTATCGGAATTGGGTTAATTGTAGTGAGTAAAAAAGACGGTAAGAAAAATGATTAAATTATCGGCAGTTGTGACTTGTTTTAACAATGAAGACACCATTGTTAAATGTATCCAGAGTTTGAATTTTGCTGATGAAATTATCGTGTTGGATTCATTTAGTTCGGATCAAACCTTGGATTTATTGAAGCCATTGAACTGTATTGTTCATCAACAAAAATTCAAAGGGTTTTCTGAGCAAAAACAAGATGCCATTAATCTGACCAATTACAATTGGGTCATCCTGTTGGATTCAGATGAGTTTTTAACCAAGGATGCTCAAAATACATTAAAATCTTGGAAAACAAAAACACACAGTTCAGATGCCTATACTTTACCCAGAAGAGAATGGGTTTTTTGGCAATGGTCGCATAGGTTTGTGCATAGAAATAGATTCTTGCGATTGTTTGAAAAGAACAAAGCCAGTCTTTCAGGAGATTTGGTGCATGAATCGATTCATTCAACAGGAAAAGTATCCTCACTGAATGCAGAAATTAAGCATTTTGGCGAAACTTCAATTTCCAAAAAACTGGAAAAAATCTCTCACTATTCTAAATTATCGGCACAACAAAAATTCAAAAAAGGCAAAACGGTCAGTTGGGTTAAATTGGTGTTATATCCTGGTTGGTATTTTTTTAAACAATATATCCTTCGCCGCCAGGTTTTTAATGGTGTGGCAGGATTAATAAATGCCAAAATCAATACTCAATATGCTTATTTAAAGTATGCTCAATTGTATGAATTACAAAAGAATTCGGTTAAGAAGTGAGCTTTCAAAAACTAACTACGGATTTTTTTATAAGCATTGCTAAACTGTTGGCTAGGTTTCCTTTGGTGGTGATATTAAAATTTGGTGGATTTTTAGGCTATATAACTTGGTTGGTGCCCAATAAAAGAAAAAAGATAGCTGCTAGGAATATAGAACTGTGTTTTCCTGAATTGTCTGCAAAACAACAAAGATCATTACTCAAACAAAATCTGATATCAACAGGCGTAGGATTTGCTGAAATGATTGTGGCTTATTGGAGTAAAACTGATAAGTTTATTCATCGATTTGAATTTGCAGGACTGCAACATCTTGAAAAAGCATTAAAAAAGAATAAGGGTTGTATCTTGTTGAGTTGTCATTTGCACAGCATGGAACTGGCCACTCGGGCGATAAATAGTCAATTAAAACAACCGTCTTATATTCTCGGAAGGCAACACAATAACAAAGTCTTCGAAGCCCATATTGATAAAGCAAGAAAACAGCATTGTGAAAAAACCATAGATAAGAAGGATTTGAGATCTGTACTCAAGGCCTTTAAAAATAACCGTTGTATTTATTATATTCCCGATCAGAACTTTTCCTATAACTGTGAATATATCGACTTTTTTAAATTGCCTGCTGCCACGGTGTTGGCACCAGTAAAGATTGCAAAATCAAGTGAGTCATCGGTTGTTCCTTGGTTTTGTTTCAGAGAAAACAACCGATGGAAAATTCAATTTTTAGAACCGCTGGATTATTTTCAGTCTGATGAAATCACACAAAGTTTACAAAAGATGAACCAACTGTTTGAGAATCAAATTCGCAAACATCCAGAGCAATACCTTTGGGTGCACCGAAGATTCAAAAATCACCCAAAGGGAAAAAATTATTTATATCAAAATCTTAATCAGTAAAAAATTCGTGATCAAATTTAATGTCAATGACCTTGTTTGATCCATCGGGTGTTACTTGTGCTTTAAAGATGATGGTTTCTCTACTGCTAACAGTAAAAGTGCCAATATAATAAATCGCGCCATCATTTTCACTGATTTTACGCAATTCGACTTCCTTATTTTGCCCATATAAATTTTGTGCTTTTATAGTGATGTTGGCATCTATAGGCAATGAAACTTTGCCATCTTGTTGTTTAAGAACCGCAATATTCAACATTCCACGAGTTTTAGAACGCCCTATTTGATATTGTTTGGCCACTTCTTTGGTTAAGAAGTCTGTAGAAAAGGCATTGAAGTGTACTTCGAATCCATTTTCGGTTTTTGAGTTTTCTGTTTCTGTAGATGCAACAGAAAACGAAATTGAAATACACAAAGCAAATATTAGGGTTGATAATTTTTTCATGGTGAGCGACCTCAGTGTTGTGAACTTTAATAGACACTATACCACAGAAATTGCTTACAAATAAAAAAGCCAGATGAAAATGTATCTGGCTTTTTTATTTTCAGCTTATGCTAGTTTTATTAAACCAGTTTCTTAATTGCTTCGCCCAACAAAGTAGGAGATTTAACTGTAATCACTCCTGCGGCTTCAAGTGCTTCATATTTTGCTTGCGCAGTACCTTTACCACCAGCAACGATTGCGCCAGCATGACCCATGCGTTTCCCAGCTGGAGCTGTGACACCAGCAATATATGACACTACAGGTTTGGTAACGTGTTGTTTGATGTATTCTGCTGCATCCTCTTCTGCTGAGCCGCCAATTTCACCGACCATGATAATTCCATGTGTTTCTGGATCTGCTTGAAATAGTTTTAAACAATCTACAAAGTTCATGCCTTGAATTGGATCACCACCAATGCCGATACAGGTCGTTTGCCCCAATCCAACTTTGGTTGTTTGATGAACCGCTTCATAAGTTAAAGTGCCTGAACGTGAGACAATACCAATGTTACCAACACGATGAATTGCTCCTGGCATAATACCAATTTTACATTCACCAGGAGTGATAACACCTGGGCAGTTGGGGCCAATCAAATTGATTTCTGGCTTAGTATCTAGAACAGCTTTTACTCGCATCATGTCTAATACAGGAATTCCTTCGGTAATACAAATAATGACTTTAATACCAGCATCGACTGCTTCCATAATTGCATCTGCTGCAAATGGAGGTGGCACTAAAATCATGCTGGCATCAGCACCTGTTTCTTTTACTGCATCTACTACTGTATTGAAAACAGGGCGATCTAAATGCGTAGTTCCACCTTTGCCAGGAGTCACACCACCAACGATTTGTGTGCCGTAATCAATGGCTTGTTCTGAATGAAATGTTCCTTGAGAACCTGTGAACCCTTGAACGACAACTTTTGTGTCTTTGTTAATTAATACGCTCATTGTTTTCTCCTATGCTACTGCTGCAACAGCTTTATTGGCTGCATCATCTAAATCTTCAGCAGCAATCACTGCTAAACCACTTTGTTGGATCAAGGCTTTTCCTTGTTCAACATTTGTTCCTTCTAAGCGAACAATAATGGGTTGTTCAACACCCACTTCTTTAATTGCATCAATAATGCCCTGAGCGATTAAATCACAGCGCACAATTCCACCAAAAATATTGACTAGAATTGATTCCACATTTTTGTCCTTTAAGATTATTTTAAAAGCTGTGGCAACACGTTCAGCCGTTGCTCCACCGCCTACATCTAGGAAGTTCGCAGGATCTCCGCCTTTTAATTTAATCACGTCCATCGTCGCCATTGCAAGCCCTGCACCATTGACCATACAAGCAATGTTTCCATCCAGTTTAATATAATTGAGTTCGTGCTCAAGGGCTTCAGCTTCACTTGGGTCCTCTTGTGTTTTATCTCGCATGGCAGCCAATGTTTTGTGTCTAAATAAAGCATTGTCATCTATGGCGATTTTTGCATCCAATGCAACAATATCATCATTGCCATCAATGATTAATGGGTTAACTTCAACCAAGGCCAAATCTTTTTCAAGAAACATTTTATGTAAGCCCATCATGATGTTTGTTAATTGACGTACTTGTTTTGATGTTAAGCCCATATCAAAACCTACTTTACGACATTCATAAGGGTATAAGCCTTCGCCATTTTCAACAATTACCGTGTGAATTAATTCTGGAGTAGTTCTTGCCACTTCTTCTATATCAACACCACCTTCTGCACAAACCACAAAAGATAAACATTTGTTTGCTCTATCCACCAATAGACTTAAGTAGATTTCTTGCTTGATGTCGGCTGCGGCTGTAATCAATACTTCGTTGACTGGCAATGCCATACCGCCTGTTTGGTAGGTTTCAATAGTCATTCCAAGCATGTTGGTTGCATTTTCTTTCACGGCATCTAGAGAAGTAGAGAATTTTACACCACCTGCTTTACCGCGCCCTCCTGCATGAACCTGGGCTTTAACTACCCAAGCATCGCCACCTAATTTTTTTGCGGCTTCAACTGCTTCATCTACAGTTCTTGCAACCAATCCAGCAGGAACTGGAATTCCATAGGATTCAAATATTTCTTTTGCTTGATACTCATGAAAATTCATTTAGATACCCCTTTTCATCGTTGTTTATTTAAAATTACGTATTATACGGAATCTTACAAGACATGTCATATACTATGGGGTAAAAAAACATATACAGTATTATCTGATGACACCGTTAATATTGTAAAAAACATTAAAAAGCATATTTTGTCTAATGAATCACAAAAAAGGAATGCAAATTTCATTAAGATAGTTGTTCAAAAATTTAAGAAAATCGTGTAAAGTACAGATATATAAAAGAAAAACATCAATCAATGTTATGGATAGAATAATAAAAAATGGCAAATAATCAATCAAAAGTGATGTTAAATGGCACACTGAAGCGTCTAATTGCTTCATCATTGATTTCTGAAGAAGATGCAATCGATGCCGTTAAGACGTCAAAAAAACGCCGTGTCCCTCTCTTTACCTATTTAGTTGAGAATGACATTGCACCCTCTGATGAATTGGCAACAATTTCATCACAAGAGTACGGGGTCCCCTTGTTCGACGCTTCGGTTATGGATACAAAAAATTTACCATTGTCCTTGGTCGATGAAAAGCTGATTCATAAACACCATATTTTGCCTCTGTATAAACGGGGTAAGAAACTTTTTATTGCTATCTCTGACCCTACTAATGTTACAGCAATTGAGGAAATTAAATTCCACACCAATATGCCGGTTGAACCTGTTGTGGTACCACATGATATCCTGGTTGCTGCTATTGACGAAGCAATGAACGAAGCCGATTCAATGATGGATGACGATGATGACGATGATGAAGGCTTAGAAGACTTAGACTTTGAGGACACCACAGAAATAGAAGAAGATACATCTCCCGATGCCAGTGATGCTGATGACACACCGGTTGTAAAATTTGTAAACAAAGTCTTATTGGATGCCATTAAACGAGGCGCTTCAGATATTCACTTTGAGCCGTATGAAAAAATATACCGTGTTAGGTACCGTATTGATGGCATGTTAAAAACTATGGCAAAGCCACCAATTAGTTTGACTATGAAAATATCTTCAAGAATAAAAGTCATGTCAAGACTGGATATTGCAGAAAGAAGAGTTCCTCAGGATGGCCGAGTAAAATTAAATCTATCCAAAACAAAATCAATCGATTTTCGTGTGAGTACGTGTCCAACTTTGTTTGGTGAAAAAATTGTTATGCGTATTTTAGATGCATCGGCTGCTAAAATGGGTATAGATATGCTGGGTTATGAACCTGAGCAAAAAGAGTTATTCATGAACGCGATTCATAAGCCTTATGGAATGGTGTTAGTAACAGGCCCAACAGGCAGCGGAAAAACGGTGTCGCTTTATACTGCTCTGAACATACTCAATGTAGATGGATCCAATATTTCGACAGTTGAAGATCCAGTGGAAATTCGAGTCAATGGTATAAATCAAGTACAACAAAATGCACGTCAAGGTATGACCTTTTCAGTTGCTTTGCGGTCATTTTTACGCCAAGATCCTGATATTATTATGGTTGGTGAGATTCGTGATTTAGAAACGGCCGAGATTGCCATTAAAGCGGCTCAAACGGGTCATATGGTATTATCAACCTTGCATACCAACAGTGCACCGGAAACTATCAGTCGATTAGCCAATATGGGAATAGCCCCTTTTAATATAGTTTCTGCGGTTTCCATAGTCATCGCTCAGCGGCTTGGTAGGAGATTGCATGATTGCAAGACCTTGGGTGAATATCCTCCAGAAGCATTGATGAAGGAAGGGTTTTTAGAAGAAGATGTAAAAGAATTGAAAATATACGATGCAGTAGGTTGTAGGAAATGTACAGAAGGTTATAAAGGCAGGGTAGGCATTTATCAAGTTATGCCTATTTCTGATAGTATACGACGAATAATATTGGCAGGAGGCAATGCTTTAGAAATTGCAGATCAGGCCTTGGAAGATAAAATCCCTGATTTAAGGGAATCGGCTTTAGTAAAAGTCAAACATGGTATCACAAGCTTAGCAGAAGCAAATAGAATAACGGTAGATTAAATTATGGCAATAAAATCAAATGCAATTATAGAGTACACAACTTTTAGTTGGGCTGGCAAGGATAAAACAGGTAAAAAAGTTAAGGGCGATATCAAGGCCAAAAGCCAAACAGTCGCTCGATCAGAGTTAAGAAGGCAAAATATTACTGTCAATAAAATTGGTAAGAAAAGAAAGCCGTTGTTGTCTCAAGGGAAAAAGATAACAGCTCAAGATGTTTCTTTGTTTTCAAGACAATTGGCTACAATGATGGAGTCTGGTGTGCCAATGGTACAATCTTTTGAGATTATTGAAGGTGGGCAAAAAAATCCAAATATGCAAAAATTATTGAATAAAGTTAAAACGGATATTCAATCTGGTTTAAGTTTAAGTGAGGCTTTGTGGAAGCATCCGGTTCAATTTAATGAATTGTATTGTAATTTAGTGGCAGCTGGTGAAAAAGCAGGTGTCTTAGATGAGTTGTTGGATACGATTGCTACCTATCAAGAACGTACCGAGGAGATTAAGGGGAAGATCAAAAAGGCGATGTATTATCCAGCGGCTGTTTTAGTTGTTGCTTTTGGTGTTAGTGCTTTGTTATTATTAAAAGTAGTGCCTCAATTTCAAGATATGTTCGAAAGTTTTGGAGCAGATTTGCCATCACTGACCCTTATGGTTGTGGGAGCATCTGAGGCACTGCAAGAAAACTTTTTCTTTTATTTGATGGTTGTAGTAGCCTTTATAACAGGATTTATAATGCTGAAAAATCGTTCCCTGAAATTTGCTCATTTTTTAGATAGGCTTTCTTTGAAATTACCCATTGTGGGGAATATTTTAAACAATGCTGCCATTGCACGATTTGCCAGAACATTGTCTACAACTTTTGCAGCTGGCGTGCCGTTAGTTGAAGGTTTGGATACTGTGTCTGGTGCTGTTGGTAATATTGTATACAAGGAAGCTGTTGTTAAAATTAAGGAAGATGTATCTACGGGGCATCAATTACAAATGGCCATGCAACAAGTAGGAATCTTTCCCCATATGGTAGTTTCCATGGCATCAATTGGTGAAGAATCAGGTAATCTTGATAATATGCTTGGGAAAGTAGCCGATTACTATGAACAAGAAGTAGCCAATGATGTGGACGCCATGAGTAGTTTGATTGAACCGTTAGTTATGGTGGTCATTGGTGGCTTGGTTGGTGTCATGATTGTTGCGATGTATTTACCAATATTCAAACTTGCTGCTGTAATGTAAGTCATGGAAATATTCGATTTGCTAGAACAGTCGACGGGTTCATTGTTGGCTGTTACTTTTGTTTTTTCTTTGTTAATTGGCAGCTTTCTGAATGTTGTTATATTTCGATTTCCAAAATCTATGCAATATGAATGGACCAATGACAGTATTGCACATCTTTCTGAAACTTTTGAAGATTTAGAAGGCCATTTAAAGCCCTATATCCCAAAAGAAAAACCTCCGAGCATTATATGGGCTCGTTCAAATTGTCAAAATTGCAACCATCAAATCAAAGCATGGGAAAATATTCCTGTTTTGGGTTTTATCTTTCTGGGTGGAAAATGTTCAGGCTGTAAGACCAAAATATCACACCGTTATTGGATGATAGAAATTCTCACAGCAGTATTGAGCACAATGGTGGTGTATCATTTTGGCTGGTCTATACAGGCTTTAGTTGGAGTGATACTTACTTGGTTTTTGATTTCAATAGCTTTAATAGATTATGACACGATGGTCATTCCTGATCAATTTAGCTTGTCTTTAATGTGGATAGGTCTATTTATCAGCTTGTGGGCAGTATTTATTGAACCCAGTGCAGCCGTAAAAGGCGCATTGTTGGGTTATTTGCTAATGTGGTCTGTTTTCCATCTGTTCAAACTGGTTACCGGGAAGGAGGGAATGGGTTATGGCGATTTCAAATTGTTGGCAGCTGGTGGAGCATGGCTGGGTATGCAGTCGGTATTGGTGATTATTATAATGTCGGCTTTTACTGGCGCTGTAATTGGCTCCTTGTATCTTTTTCTATCAAAAAATAGCAAGAACAAACCGATTCCATTTGGTCCTTACTTGGCTGGTGGTATTTGGCTGACTATGCTCTATGGGCAAAACATCATTGACTGGTATTTGGATTTTTCAGGTCTTAGTTAGTATCCATGGTTTCACAGAAAAAATGTTATTGCATAGGGCTAACTGGAGGCATTGCCAGTGGTAAAACAGCCGTTAGTCGGATTTTCCAAGAACAAGGCTGTGATATTATTGATACGGATATCGAAGCCAGAATAGTTGTTGAACCCAACAGTAAAGGCCTACAACAATTAGTCGATGCCTTTAATGACTCGATATTGTCAGATGACGGCTCTTTAAACAGAGCAAAATTAAGAGAAATAGTATTTAACAATGTTGAAAAATTATCAACGCTTAACTCGATACTTCACCCTTTGATTCAAGAATCTGTTGTTAAAAAAATTCAAGAAGTCAAAAGTAGTTATTGCTTAATTGTTATCCCTTTGTTGTGTGAATCAAGCAGTTATAACTGGTTAGATAGAACATTGGTGGTTGATGTGAGAGCAGAAACTCAATTAAAAAGGCTGTTGAAACGAGACTCCATTACGAACGAGTTGGCATCAAAAATGATGGGCAGTCAATGTTCAAGACAACAACGGCTAAAAATTGCCGACGATGTAATTAATAATGAAACGACATTAGAAGATTTAGAGCGAAGAGTTAAAATATTACATCGATTGTATAAATCCTTCTAAAATAAAAAAAAATTATGCAATTTTAATGGCAAAGCGTTATACTACGCATCCTTTTAGAGGTTCGGTTGTTTGCAGCCTTCAAATAAGGGCCCGTAGCTCAGTTGGTTAGAGCGTCCGACTCATAATCGGCAGGTCCCCCGTTCAAGTCGGGGCGGGCCCACCACTTTTTTATGTCTGATATTGCACCATAAAACGCTCAATCTCGGTCTAAAAATTTTAATCACTTATAATGCACAAGCTCATATTTTATTTAAACCGACCTTGAGCATTTTCTAATACAATCTAAGTCATAAAAATCACGGCAATTACAAGATTGTTGGCTTGATTAAAAAAGAATCATTTATGGGCATACAAACTCATTTTTTTATGCATTGACCTTGAAAACTTCTGCAGCAATCTAAACTAAAAAACCACGATTATAGAGAGGCTGGCCTTAATTTCTAAAAATTAATCACTTATAATACATAGACTCATGTTTTAAACAGATTGACCTTGAGAATTTCTAACCCAATCTAGAGCACAAAAATCACGACTACCTTGTTTAAACTGGTCGTGAATATTTTTTAATGTGATAAATAGTTACGTTAATAGCTAGTCAAAGATGACCCTTAGAATATACAATTGCTTATAATAAATTGTCAGTTTTGATTTAGAATAATTTTACCACTAAAGGAAATTAAAGATGAAGAAAATAATAATTATTGCAATGATATTTACTATATCAATTGGAGATGCTAAAAAGCCATTGGGATCAGAAGGGGTGATATCTGTTACCGAAGCAGTTAATCTATTGGATATAAATAACAAACCTTGGTCAAAAAAAGTCAGAGGAGTTTTTGAAATGAAAATTCGAGCGGGTGGTGAAGACAAGAGGTGGGTGTATCTTAATTCAAATTTGAATTACCGTACAAAATACAACTTAACCATAAAATTTTCAAAACATATCCGAGAGAGATTAACCAAAAAATACGGCATTGACCCTCTTGAATTCTTTATTGGAAAAAAGATAAGAGTTAAAGGAGAAGCAAAAAAAGTGAAAATTCACAAAGTCGAGAATGGTAAAGTGACCAATTTAGTTTATTTTCAGTCTCATGTTATCTTAGGTGCAATAAAAAATATTGAAGTAATAGATTATTGATTTTATCGCCATAAAAAAGCCCCAGAATAAACATGGGGCTAGTCGTTTTCCATTTTCCATTTTCCATTTTCCATTTTCAATTAACTAAAGTCTTTCAATAATCGCATCAGTAAATTCTTGAGTCTTAGCAGAGCCACCCAAATCACCAGTTAAACGGTCTTTGTCTTCTAGGACGCTGCGTATGGCTTGACGTATTTTTATGGCTTTTTCACCCATGCCCATGTGTTCTAACATCAAGGCTGCGGCTAATATTAGTGCCGTTGGATTGGCAATTTTCTTGCCTGCAATATCGGGAGCAGAGCCATGTACAGCTTCAAATATGGCAGAATCAATGCCGATATTGGCGCCAGGCGCCATGCCTAAGCCACCAATTAAACCTGCACATAAATCTGAAATAATGTCGCCAAATAAGTTGGTGGTTACGATGATGTCAAATTGTTGTGGATTCATCACCAATTGCATACAGGTGTTGTCGACAATTAAGGTATTGAATTCAATTTGTGGGTATTCTTTGGCAATTTCTTCAGCCACTTCTAGAAATAAACCAGAAACAGTTTTCATGATGTTGGCTTTGTGAACAGCGGTGACTTTCTTGCGATTGGCTTTGACTGCAATGTCAAAGGCATATCGAATAATGTTTTCACAAGCTTCGCGAGTAATGACTATTTCAGCTTTGGCAACAGTTCTGTCTTCATTGATGAACTGCCCTTCTTGGCGATAAGCTCCTTCGGTATTTTCGCGTACTGTGATGATGTCTATGTTGTCAAATTTTGATTTAGTTCCAGGAAAAGTAATGGCTGGGCGAATATTGGCGTACAATTTAAAGTGTCTGCGCAATGCCACATTGATAGAACTAAAGCCTTTTCCAATTGGTGTAGTTAATGGCCCTTTTAAACAAATGTTGTTCTTTGCAATGGTGTCTAATGTCTCTTGTGGCAGTAGATCTCCATGTTTTTCTAATGCCATCAAACCTGCATCTACATGTTCGTATTCAAGCCCTGCTTCAACGGCATCTAGTACTCGCAAAGTGGCATCCATAATCTCCGGCCCTATGCCGTCCCCGTTAATAACTGTTATTTTATTATTCATATTTGTTCGTCTGTTGTAAAATCGGTACACATTATACCTTTTTAAAATATTTATCTCTAAGAATGAATAAGAAAATCGTTGCAATTACCTCATCGCGAGCCGACTACAGTCACCTGTATTGGGTGTTAAAGTTACTTGAGCAGGATAAAACAATAGACTTGACTATTTTGAGTTTTGGGCCACATTTGTCACCTGAATATGGTGAAACCTGGCGGCAAATCAAGAAAGATGGTTTTAGCCATGTCAAGACCATTGAGTGTTTGTTGAGTTCGGATACCGATGTAGGCATGGCCAAATCTTTGGGGCTGGCTATTTTAGGGATTACTGATTTCTTGGCAGAGTTGCGGCCAGACTTAATGTTGATCATTGCCGATAGATATGAAATGTTGGCTCCAGCCAATGTGGCATTGACTTTAAGAATTCCGATTGCCCATATAGAAGGGGGTGATATTTCCGAAGGTGCCATTGATGATGCGGTACGCAATGCCTTAACCAAAATGAGTCATCTACACTTTACACCAACTGCAAAATCTAGGCAGAGGGTGTTGGCAATGGGTGAAGAACCTTGGAGAGTTTATTTGAGTGGCGCACCTTCCTTGGATCATTTGGTCAAAAGCAATATTCCCAGTCAAGATGAGATTTTCCAGCAGTTAAATCTGAATAAAAATAGCAAAACCATAGTTGTAGCTTATCATCCAGTTACGATGTACAAAAATTCGGGAAAAGAACAACAGCAATTATTCGAAGCATTGGAAAACCGTGTAAATGAAAGAGATGAACAAATTGTTTTTTGTTTTCCCAATGCTGATGCTGGCTCACATCAAATCATGGCCAAAGCCAAAAAGTTTTGCAAACTCAATCATGCCCGGATTTATACCAATTTACCACCACAAACTTATTGGGGATTGTTGAAACATGCAGATCTAATGATAGGCAATTCTTCTAGCGGAATTATGGAGACTCCCTCGTTAAAACTGCCAACACTCAATATAGGCATTCGACAAAGAGGGCGAGAACAGGCAGTCAATATCATTGATGTTGAAGCGGATGCCGAGAAAATTACTCTTGCCATTGAAAAAGCATTGAGCCCGTCATTCAGGGAGTCTTTGCACGACCTTATTAATCCTTATGGGCAAGGTGATGCGTCTGATACCATTGCCCAAGTTCTTCATCAATTGGAAATCAATGATCAATTGCGTTTTAAGAAAAACGTTTTATGAAACATTCCATGAAAAGTATTCCACTGGCCAAGCCAGAGATCAATCAAGACGATATCGATGCTGTAACCCAGGTTCTTCAATCGAGCCATCTTTCTAGAGGCCCCAAAGTCGATCAATTTGAACAAGCATTTAGCCAGGCGGTCGATTCGAGTTATGCCTGTGCTGTCAGTTCGGGTACGGCAGGACTGATCATTGCGTTACAAGCTTTGGGTGTGAAAGCTGGAGATGAAGTAATTACTCCTTCATTTACTGTGCCGGCAACCGTCAATAGCATTGTTGCGATTGGGGCGATTCCGGTAATGGTTGATATTGAGAGTGAAACTTACGGCATTGACCCGAATGTCCTGTTACAAGCCATTACCAGTAAAACCAAGGCGATAATAATCGTTCATGTATTTGGAAAGTCTGCCAAGGCCAAAATAATAATTGATATCGCTAAACAACATCAACTTAAAGTGATAGAAGATGCATGTGAAGCCGTGGGAAATAGGTATGAAAATCAAGCACTAGGAACATTGGCAGATATAGGAGTGTTTGCTTTTTATCCCAACAAGCAAATTACCACAGGTGAAGGGGGAATGTTGGTCACAGACAATCCCGATTTGTTGCATAAATTTCAACTGTTACGCAATCATGGGCGCAGTATGAATGGGGACTTGTATGATCAGGTTGGATTTGGTTGGAATTTTCGATTAAGTGATATTAATGCGGCTTTGGGACTTTCCCAATTGGCTAGAATCGAAAAAATTAAGGCTCAACGACAAAAAATAGAAAAACAGTACCAAAATTATTTAGATCAAAACAATGAAATTACATGCCCAAAATTTTCTAGTTGTGAAAATGGTTCTGCCTGGTTTGTCTACGTCGTCAAAATAAAAGAGTACAATCGCGATGAAGTATTTAATGCCATGAATCAATCGGGCATACAATGTGGCAGATATTTTGCGCCTGTACATCTACAACCATTTTATCGACAGAAGTATCCAAATCTTAACTTAAACAATACAGAAAAAATTGCCGCACAATGTTTAGCTCTGCCCTTTTTTGCAGACCTAAAAGCAGAAAACATTGAATATATTTGTGACAAGTTACATAAATATACTAAATAAAACGGTTTATTGTTAAAATCTCGTTAATTTAAAACCACAGCCAGATTTGACATGAAAACTCTAACTCAAAAAATCCTACTATCAACGGTCATAGCAACTGCCGTAACAAGCGTAGGCGCAACAAATGATAATGTTGATTCAATACAATCATTGGATCAAGTTAATTTTGCCTACAATGGTGATCAAAGCCGTATCGGAATTGGCATTAATGAGGATGGCAAATTCGTTGGTGATTTTTTAAAAGCGTTTAATAGTACCTACCGTTCAAATTGGATGACGCAAGGTTGGTATTCTGATGGAGCAGGTGGTTTGGAATTGGATTACCACTGGATATCTACAGATAATGAGCAGGATATACTTAACAATGCCGATAATTTCAAAGTCAATAAATTGTTTTTGGCCATTGACCAGAATACTTTTGATGACAGAAAAATCACCATCGGTGGTGGCAAAGAATCACAAGACAAGTTTTGGAGTATCAATGCAAGCAAAGCTGTTACTGGTACAAGATTGGTCAGTGATACGTCAGTTTTTACTTCTGAAACGATTAATGGTTTTTTAGGAAACCATGCAACCACGCAAATTCGCACGATTGAAGACATCACACGATTATACGAGAGTCCTTATGATTGGGGCGTTGGTGGAAGGCTTGGTAAATATTTCACTGGAAATTTGGTTAGATTAACTGGTGGTTTGGATTATGAACAAGGTGATTTTAGTTCAGATCAAATGACAGCCAGTATCAATGTGGAAAAATACTTTAACAATACAGGTCACTCAATTGCTTTACAAGTCGAACAATTGAGCAAGAGTGGAGATTTTGTTTTAGATAAAAGCGATACCCGAGCGTTTCTGATGTACAGATATGATTTTGGTCAAACTTATCAACCCACAGAAAGATATGATGAAGTAAAAGTGGTGGATGAAGAAGCCTTGGCAAAATTAAAAGAAGAACGCAGAGTTGTGGTTCAAAATAAAATTGACCTGTCTTCAATGGCATTTTTTAACCTAGATTCCTCTAAGTTAAGAGATGATACCATGGGTGTTTTATCAGAGTTAGTGACTCAAATTAAAGCCCAGAAATTGGGTTCAAAAATTAATATTGTCGGGCATACTTGCTCCATTGGTGCTGACGAGTACAACCAAAAATTATCTGAAGCCAGAGCCGAAGCTGCACATGATTTCTTTGTGGCACATGGCATCGACAATAACCTAATTCTATCATCAGGCAAAGGTGAAAGTGAACCAGCGTTTGATAACAATAACCCCGATGAACAGCCTAAAAATAGACGTGTTGCTATAAGTTTCCTAACCATCGAAAGCAATTTCAAAGAAGCAGAGATTCCAGCAGAAGACGTGCCTGTGAAATGGGTTAAACAACCGATTAAAACAGCACCTTCGTGGTTAGCCAGGGCATTGAATAATCCAGTTAAACACAAGCGCACAGTTGATGTTTACCGTTATGAAGAATATGAAACCAAATCCGCCTTGGGTGATGTGGTGGTGTTAAATCAAGCGCCAGTGGCCAACAGGGATGGTTTGGTTATATTAAGAAATTCAACAGCCGTTCTCATCGATGTGTTAAACAATGATTCTGATCCAGAAAGTGATGACTTGACTATTACTGATGTTTCACAACCGAGCAATGGCACAGTGGTTAACAACGGAACCACTTTAACTTATACTCCTAATGCTGGATACATTGGTACAGATACATTTGAATACACCGTTGATGATGGAAATGGTGATCAAGCCACTGCGCAAGTAACCATTACGATTGAGAACAACGCACCCATGGCAAATGATGATAGCGCTTTGGCAACAGGCGCATTGCCGTTAATCATTGATGTGATTAACAATGATAGTGATGTTGATGGTACTATTTTGACGATAGAATCTGTTACCCAAGGACAAAATGGCTCAGTAGTTATCAATGGTGATGGCACAGTGACTTATCAGGCCAATATGGGTTTTATTGGAACCGATACGTTTACTTATACGATTGTTGATGCAGATGGTGCGCAAAGTACAGCGACGGTAACGGTAACGGTAGAAAATCAGGCTCCAGTTGCTGTAGATGACTTATATTTGGTCATGATGAATGGTTCTTTGGATTTTACCCCTTTAGAAAATGATTCGGATCCTGAGGGAGATGTTATAACGGTTGAATCGGTTAATACCAGCACATTGCTTGGAGTTTTAACAGTAAATTCAGATGGCAGTATGCATTACCAAGCACCATTCTTACATCGGGGCAATGACAGTTTTACCTATACGATTACCGATGGCAACGGTAATACTTCTACAGCTACTGTAGTGATGTGTGTGGGTGATTGATGTTGGATAAGTTTGAACAGTTAAGAAATAAATATACAGGTAGCTTTGGCCAAAAACAAACAGACATTCAAAGTGCCTGGGATAAAAAAAATATCAAAGAGATTGAGAGCTTATTACACAAACTCGCTGGCTCAAGTGGTAGTTATGAGTTTCATCAATTAAGCCAGCTGTGTAGGCAAACCTTGGAATGTATCAACAACAGCTTTGAAGTTGATGACTCGGTTCAATTTGAAGGCTGTTTAGATGAATTGTTTACTGAAATGATTAAGAATGCTGAATAGTTGAGACTTTATATTTACCATAAAAAATGCCCAATGTAATTGGGCATTTTAATGTTGAGATAGGATAATATTTATTTCATCATTTTCTTTATAATGCCGACAATCGCCATCAATATACCACCACCCACACCACCAGATGCGACGGTTTGTATGATGCCCATTAAGTCCATAGAACCACCGCCCCCCATTCCTAGCATACCCATGACTTGACCACCCAGACCACCTCCGACGATACCAGCAATAGAATTCCATAACGTGCCCATGTTCAGGTTTTTAACGAGTTTTCCGACAACATTGCCGCCCACTGCACCACTGACTAAATTGATTAACATTGGAATTAAATTTTCCATAATACTTTACCCTCTTTTTTAAAATGATACTGAAGTAATCTTCAGCCATTAAATTGTAGCATTTTTAAGCTTAAACCACAAATTGGCCCGTTTGAACCAAATCATTGGGAATGAAACTGTAGATTGGTTACAATATTATACCATTCTCAAACATAGGAAATTGTTATGATATATAAATCATTAATTGTCTTAGGTATAGTTATCTTTATGTCCGCCTGTGCTACCTCTCCTATGGGTAGAAAACAATTCATCATGATTGGCGATGAACAAATGAACCAAATGGGCGTTACTTCTTTTGCCAAAATGAAGACTTCATCAAAAGTTTCCAATAATCCAAAAGCACGCAGATATGTTGAATGTGTGTCCAACGCGATTATCAATGAGCTGCCTGTTAATTGGAAAAAGCAGCCATGGGAAATAGTGGTATTTGATGATGACAGTGCCAATGCCTTTGCTTTGCCCGGTGGTAAGATTGGTGTACACACAGGCTTGTTGAAAGTAGCAACCAATCAAGACCAGCTGGCAACGGTTATTGGACATGAGGTGGCGCATGTTTTGTCTCGTCATGGTGCAGAAAGGGTTTCTCAACAGATGGGATTGCAAGTGGCTTTGCAAACAACCGATGCGATTAGCCGCAGTAAGATGGATTCATCTGGCCAACAAAAAACATTAATGTCAGCTCTCGGGCTTGGTGCACAATTTGGGGTGTTGTTACCATTTAGCCGAATCCATGAAAGCGAGGCTGATTTGTATGGCATTGATTTGATGGCACGTGCTGGATTTAATCCCGATCAAAGTGTTAATTTGTGGCAAAATATGGCAAAAGCCAGCGGTGGCAAAAGGCCGCCACGATTTATGTCAACCCATCCCAGTCCCGATAACAGAATTGAAAAATTAAGCACATATATGCCACATGCAAAACAACTTCAACAGCAAGCCAACTCTTCTAGGAAAAAGCCACATTGTCAGTGATTGTTCTCAACAGGAGTTAGTTTTTGTTTAAATACATCATTAGGCGAATCATCGGTGCAATCCCAACATTATTTATGTTGGTGACTCTTGCGTTTTTCTTAATTAGAATAGCACCAGGTGGGCCTTTTGATTCTGAAAAAGAATTGCCAATAGCAATCCAAAAAAGCATAGAAGCCAAATATCACTTAGATGAGCCGTTGGTTCAACAATACTTTCGGTATTTGGGCGATATTGTACAAGGTGATTTTGGGCCTTCTTTTCAATACAAAGATTTTACCGTTACTGAATTAATTGCCAAGGGCTTTCCTATTTCCTTAACCATCGGTGGACTATCTCTGGTTTTTGCCTTAATTGTGGGAATAATACTCGGTACAATTGCAGCTGTTCGGCAAAACTCTTGGGTGGATTATGCCTTGATGTCAACGGCCATGTTAGGTATCTCAACCCCCAATTTTGTGGTCGCTCCTTTGTTAATTCTGTTTTTTGCGGTGTATTACGATTGGTTTCCAGCAGGTGGTTGGGGTGATGGACATTGGCAATACTTGATTTTACCCGTACTGGCATTGTCCTTGCGCTATATTGCTTATATTGCACGTTTAGTGCGCGGTTCCATGATTGAAATTCTACAAGCAGACTATATTCGCACAGCTAAAGCCAAAGGATTATCCACTTTTCAAATCGTTATCAGACACGCGTTAAAACCTGCACTTTTGCCTGTGGTTTCCTATCTTGGACCAGCCGCAGCTGGAATATTAACCGGGTCAGTGGTGATTGAAAAGATATTTGGTGTGCCAGGATTGGGACGTTATTTTGTACAAGGTGCATTGAACCGTGACTATACCTTGGTAATGGGGGTAATTATCTTTATGGGTGTATTGATTGTGATATTTAACCTAATCGTTGATATTCTCTATGCCTATCTGGATCCCAAAATTCACTTGGACAACCAATAATGGTGGAATTTAACAAAAAAGTGGTTAAGCAATTGTCAAGCCTACCAACAGAAATGGATGAACACGGCAAAACCCTGTGGTATTACGCCTGGAAACGTCTAAAGAAAAATAAATTGGCCATCAGCAGCCTTGTATTGTTAATGATCATAGTTGTGTTGGTGATTGTGGGGCCGTTATTTTCAAAATATGAATTTGATTTCATCGACTGGGAATACATGTCGATTCCGCCAGATTTTGCAACAGGGCATTATTTCGGAACCGATATGATGGGCAGAGATTTGTTTGTCCGAATATTGTATGGTGGTCGTATTTCTTTGATGGTTGGTGTGCTTGCTACATTAGTTAGTTTGATCATTGGCGTAATTTACGGTTCAATTGCTGGATACATGGGGGGCAAAGTGGACAGTGTTATGATGCGAATTGTGGACATTTTGTATGCCTTGCCATTTATGTTTTTGGTGATTATGTTGATGGTGGTTTTTGGGCAACATCTGTTCTTGATTTTTGCTGCCATCGGTGGTTATATCTGGCTGGACATGGCACGCATTGTGCGCGGACAAACACTGAGTCTAAAAGGACAGGAATTTATTGAATCCGCAATCGCCATCGGAGCCAGTACACCAAGAATTATCTTCAAACACATTATACCCAATTTAATGGGCGTGGTAATCGTCTATATCACCCTCACTATTCCCCAAGTGATTCTTGTCGAATCATTTTTGAGCTTTTTAGGGCTCGGCGTACAAGAACCTTTTACATCATGGGGTGCACTTGTCAATGAAGGAGCCCAAGACATGGAAATCGCTCCTTGGTCGTTAATTTTCCCAGCAGGATTTTTGGCTGTTACTTTATTTTGTTTTAACTTTATAGGCGATGGTTTGAGAGATGCACTTGATCCGAAAGATAATTAGTTTCTAACTTCGGTTTTCATGAAAAAAATTCAAACCCACTTTCAGAACAGTAAAATAGAAGGAAATACATCCAAAAAGATATGGCATTTGCGTATTTTAAGCATTAACTAAGAAAATAGAGAACAGTACATAAAATTATATATTTAGAGTTTCTAACAAGGGTTTTAATGAGTTTTCGTAGTTTTTCCATCGGGCTATAGATTTTGTATATATAGGTTTTCTAACTTGAGTAACGCTCGCTGTTTTAATCAGTTTTTTGCTTTTCTGAAAATTTAGACAGTTCTCATCCCAATCAAGGTCCAGCCATTCGATTAATAGCTTTGCATAATATTTTGGTTTTTGTACTAATTCTTCATATTTGCTATCAAGAATAGGAGAGGGTAAAATTGTATCCCAATGATGTGAAATATCAATGTAGTCATTGATGCGATGCGATAAAAATTCTAAATTATTTGACCATTTTATTGCGCCAAATTGTGTCATCCAACAAGATAAAGCGACATCTCTCAAATCTCTCTTGCAATGTATGAATTTTGCATTAGGAAACAATGTTGCCAACCAGCCTAACAACTGGTAATTATCTGGCATTTTGTCGACCACCCGTATTACATTGGTTTTCCCTGATTTCTCTATCTCATTTATTAATTGAATTAGATAGCTTTTGGTGGTTTCCTGAATTTGTTCAGCTGTAATTTTGGAAATTAGTGGGTAATCCTTATCATTTTTATTGAAGCTGTTGAATTTATGCCAAAAACGGGAGGCAAATTCTCTTTCCCCTATACCCAAAACATTTGGATGACTTGCTAATATCTGTTCAGTTAATGTTGTACCTGATCGAGGCATTCCTACAATGAAAACAGGGAGAATCGATGGGTTCCCTATGTCTTTTATACGTTGAAAGAACTTTTTGTTGAAAGTTGTTTTCAAACGTTTTATGTGTTTATGGTGTTGATTAAAATCATATTCCCAGCCTTGTTTTTGTTTGTGTTTCCATTGAAAAGTGTTGGCTTGAATAATGTGTTTTTCAGCATTAACATAATCTTTAATGCCATCATAATAGTAGGATAAGCCACTGTGAATTGAAGCCATTGCCCCATCTCTTAATTTAGTGGCATTGAGTAGATTCTTTAATTGTTTGGCTTTTTTAGGAGGAAACTTTCCTCTTAAGCTGGTTGCCATGCCGCTTAATGCAGGAATACATCGAGGGTTTTGATACAGGGCTTTTTCATAAGCGAGAATCGCCTCATCAACTTTACCGGCTGATGAAAGTATGCTGCCAAGGCTTATTTGTAATGACAACAATGTTGGGCGCAGTTTAATTGCCTTATGATAATATTTGATGGCTTTATCGGCGTTTTCTTGATCCCAGTAGGTTTGACCAAGTTCAGCCAAAACACGATAGTCATTGGGATGTTTTTGTAGCAGTTCGTATAAATGTTTTTCAGATTTTTCAGGTTTTTTTGCTTTTCTCAATGCGTGTGCCAACCCACATATAGACTCAATGTTTTCAGGGTCTTTTTGAAGAGCCAGTCGAAACCAATATAAAGCTTGAGCAATATCATTTATTTTACTCCATACCAATCCAATGTTACTGCATACTTTTACCGAATCAGGATTGAGTTCATAAGCATTAGCAAATGCATCCATTGCCTCATCAAGTTGTTCCAACTGTACGAGGCAACAACCTAGATTTAATTGAGATATAGAATTTGATGGATCTATCTCAACAGCGATTAAGCTGTGTTCGTGTGCTTCTTCTATTTGTCCAGTTTGTAGCAAAAGAGCAGAAATGTTGGCGTGTGTTGAAGCGGAATCTGGTTTTATTTTTAATGATTTTTGATAACTTTTTAATGCACTTTGATATTTACCTAATTCACGCATTACATCTGCATATGCACTAAGCCATAGCGGGTTTTCTGGGTTATTCTTCAACGCCGTTTCAAAATCTTGTAACGCGTAATAATACTGACCATGTGAAAAATGGGCGCAGCCTCTATTGTAATAAGCCAATGGATAATTGGGTTGTAATTTCAATGCTTCATCAAAATTTTTAATGGCCATGATAAACTGGTTGTCTCGACGTAAACATTCGGCATAATTAAAGAAATACTGCGGAATATCATTATTAATATTGATGGCATTTAAACAATACTTCAATGCATTTTTTTGGTTCCCAATTTGTAAATATGCAATGCCCAGTAAATGATTGATTTCAGCATCTTTTGGGTTTTTCGACAAATATTTTTTACTGGCAATTATTGCCTTATTGTATTCTTTGTTGGTTATTAAATTATGAATATTAGAATACGCAAGCAATTCATTGGGCAAGGTTATTTTATTAGAATTTTTATTGTTCATGAAAAATCATTGACAAAAAAACGGGACAAATAAGTATATTGTCCCGTTTTTGTTGGCATATGCAGGTAATACTTATTGCAGTTGTTTGCGTTTCCGAATGCCTACTAATCCCAGTAATAGAGTTAGTAAACCCAATCCCCAGGCTTTTACAGTAGGGATGATTACAGGTGGTGGCTCAAGAGGTGCTAGGGCAGTGTAATTCACTATTTCATCTGCTTCAGTTTGAGAAATCCCAGTTAACAAGAACGCAGCATTAAGAGATGTGTTGTCCTCAAAATCTAATGCTTTGGAGGAGGCAGTAGTAACATTGGTATTCAAGTCTACAAAAGCCATTATTCTGACCGTAGAATTGGCTGGGACTACCGTGCTATATTCATAAGAATAATATTCGCCATCATTTGCTGTACCAGGTATTTGGATATTGGTAGGGACTACACTTGCGCCAATACCATATCTGACAAATGTTAAAATAGGGTCACTTCTGGGTAATTCGGTACCCGTTGGTCTATCACTGGTGATATACCAAAGATCAGCATCATCAATGATTGTATCACCATTACTGGTAGCTTGGGGGTCAGTATTGCTATCTGATCCAAGATCACCACCAGTCATGGCTGTTAAGTTGATAGGGGCAGCAGTTGGATTCTCAAAAATAAATAAAGCCCTAACCAACGGCCTGTTTCTAAAAAAGTGATACTGTATATGTACATTTAATCCTGATATTACATCCACATCGGTTGTCACAACTCTACCAGTTGCAGTACCAGTAATATCAACGTCTCCATCAGGGTTGTTATAGTCAGTACCGTTGACATTTAAGCCTACAGCACCGTCAAAAGCATCACTTAATGTGTCCGATCCAGCGGTGGTAGGAAATGAACCAATCAACGTGGCATCATCAATACCAAAAGCACTTGTTATTGAAGAGCTGTCGCTAACAGTAGAGTTATCTATATCTGTCCATTCTGCTCCTCCAGCTGTTACAGTAAAGCCTAAACCAATGGTTCCTGCATCCGCAACATCACCGACCAATAACCCAAGTCCACCAACGGCACTAATACCCATTACGCCAGCAGAAGCCAGATGTTTTATTCGACTAAAACCTGATTTGTTCATTATTTTCTCCCAAGCTATTCTATTACTTTACATTATAGATTTATGTTACAAATAATATGCATTTAAGTCAAGGGCTTATGTGATAATTTATACAGATGTAAAGACGTATTTAAAAAGTTAATTATTTATTTTTCTATTTTTCAGAGGCCAGTTAAGAACCTTGCAAGCACAACCCCCATCCTTTATAATTAATTCTTTATAAAATAATCTGCATCTATCTGCATTTATCTGCGGACAAAAATATATGAGTCAAGACAAAAACACACCTTTACTAAGTATCCAAGACCTAACCGTCAAATTCAAAACCCAAGAAGAACTTATCACAGCCGTGAACCATGTTTCTTTTGATATTCCCAAAGGCAAGACAGTGGGGTTGGTGGGTGAGTCTGGTTCAGGCAAGTCGGTGACTTCTTTGGCGACCATGGGATTGATTCCTATGCCTCCGGGGATGATTGCCAGTGGCAAGATATTGTTCAATGGCGATGATTTATTAACCAAAACTGAAAAAGAGATGCGTAAGATTCGTGGCAACCGTATTTCTATGATATTTCAAGAACCGATGACAGCATTGAACCCTGTATTTAGAATTGGTTCGCAAATTTCTGAAGTTTTGCGTTTACACAAAGGCATGACCCGCAAGCAAGCATGGAACTATTCCATTGATTTACTGCATCAAGTGGGTATTCCCGACCCCAAAACTAAAATCCGTGCCTATCCGCATGAAATGTCAGGTGGTCAAAAACAACGGGTTATGATTGCCATGGCGATTGCTTGTGAACCTGATTTGTTGATATGCGATGAGCCAACTACCGCATTGGATGTGACCATTCAGAAACAAGTGTTGGAACTGATGCTCAATTTACAACAAGAATACCACATGGGCATGTTGTTTATTACCCATGACTTGGGTGTGATTGCAGATTTGGCCGATGATGTAGTGGTGATGTATCGCTCCAATATTGTTGAACAAAATCATGTGCACACCATTTTCAAGGAAGCTAAACACCCATATACCAAAGGCTTAATTGCTTGTCGTCCCATGTTAGATGGCAATCCTAAGCGGTTATTGACCGTTTCAGATTATATGACAGAAGACGGTACAGAAATAGAAGTGCCCGCAGAAAAATTTGAACCGATGGTTAAACCCGATAAATCTGATATTGATTCACATCCAGTTTTGTTAGAAGTCAAAAATTTAAAAACGTGGTTTCCAGTTAAAGGTGGACTATTTGGCCGTACACAACGACACGTAAAAGCCGTGGATGATGTGAGTTTCGTGGTTCACAAAGGAGAAACTTTAGGTCTTGTTGGAGAATCAGGTTGTGGTAAAACTACCCTTGGGCGTACCATTTTAAGATTACAAAAAGCCACAAGTGGTGATGTGATTTATGATGGTGTTAATCTTATGGATTTGGGGAAAGAACCCATGCGCAAGATGCGGTCTCGTATGCAGATCATTTTCCAAGATCCGTATTCATCCTTAAATCCACGCATGACCATTGGCGATATCATCACCGAGCCTATGGCCATACACAATATTGGTGAAAGTAAAAAAGATCGCTTTGCCCGTGCCCAAGAATTAATGCACAAAGTGGATTTAAAGCCCCAGCATTTAAACCGTTATCCGCACGAATTTTCAGGTGGACAACGCCAACGCATCTGTATTGCCCGTGCCATCGGTGTAGAACCCGACTTTATTATTTGCGATGAATCGGTATCGGCTCTTGACGTATCGGTACAAGCTCAAGTGCTGAATTTATTACAAGATTTGCAACAAGAAATGGGCTTGACTTATATCTTCATTTCTCACGATTTATCTGTGGTCAACTACATATCCGATCGAGTAGGCGTGATGAACCAAGGCAAAATCGTAGAATTAGATACAGCCGAAAACATCTACAAAAACCCACAAAGAGACTACACCAAACGTTTATTGGATGCGATTCCTAAGGGTGTTCCTAAGGATTTGATTCTTTAAAAATTTATGATTTGGCCAGATACAATTGACGGAGATGTTTTTAGAAGAATGCAGGACTCGAATTTTGATTTTTCAAAGAAGTACAAAATAGATTTTAATGTAGACTTTGAAAGTTGGCCTCCATCTGAAGAAATGTTTAGAAAGCTCCAAAAAGCATTTGCAAATGTTAGGTATATAGAACCAGAGGGTGAATATGATGGCTATATAGCTATTCACATTTATGAGAAGTTAACTTATAAGCTAGTGATGAATATTCAAAAAGAGATATCTGATTTAGTGAAGAAATATTCTGGTATTTGTGAATCGTGGGGTGTTATGCAAGATTAATAGTGTAAGTAACTAGAAGCTTATTATAATGATTATTGTTTTTATTTATAACACATTCGGGTAGTTGGCTTTAGTCAACCTTTCAACAGTGTTGACTAAAGCCAACTACCCGTACGAGTTCCAAATCTCACGAATTAATTATGTGATTTAGTGTAAAAACCTCTGTGAATCTACAGTCAGCGTCTCCTCCGTTACTTAAAAGCCTAATAGAACTCTAACTCAAATTTATCGGATTCAGATTTAGAATACATTTTAAAAACAGGTAATATTACTTGTGTTATAGAGTAAAATTCCCTATTATAACTATAAGGTATTATTTTAAGGTGGTTTTTATGCATGCAATACAATTAGAAAAGTCCATACCCGTTGGTATTAACGACAGCCAACTGTTACAGCAATTACAGGATACGTCTTTTAATGGCTTCTATTTACAGGCCTTAAAAGATGCTGCGCCATTTAATGATGAGGAAATTTCTCATTGGTTGAATATCAATGTCAAAACTTTTCGTGCCTACAAAAAACCCAGTCAAGAACTCAATATTGGCCTACGCGAACATGTTTTGTCTTTGTTGTCACTAATGAAACATGGAAAGAAGCTATTCGGCACAAGCCAAGATTTCAAGCAATGGTTAATTTCAGAAAACTTCTACTTAGATGGCAAAGCACCTGTGGATTATTTACAAACCATTACTGGCATACGTTTTGTTGATGAAAGATTGACTGCTATGGAATACGGGGACAATATTTAATGGAACAATAAATGGAATTGTTTAGAATCGCAACAAAGGAATATTCAAAACAATTAACCGCTTCAGGTTCACCCAATCGTTGGAACAAAAGAGGTGAATTTGTTTTGTACACCAGTGGCTCGCGTTCACTGTCAACATTAGAACTTGTCGTCCATCGAAATGCAATCAAACCCCGCTTGGCTTATAAAACAATGGTCATTGCTCTATCTGATGATGGCTTAATACACTCAATCGATAAAACGGACTTACCTAAACATTGGACTAAAATGCAAGCCTATGCACAGTTACAAGAAATCGGAAGTCAATGGTATCAAAATAAAAACAGTCTGGTATTAAAAATCCCATCCGCAATCATCCAGCAAGAACACAACTATATTATCAACACCAAACACCCTGAGTTTGAATCACATATTAAACTCATTCGCACAGAAAACTATTTTTGGGATGAAAGGTTATTCTGATTTATCCAAAGATGACACAGTAGAAAGTATCAATATGAATCTACAAGTTAATATATAAAACAATTGTTGGCACTATTCCAATCGTTTATCTTAAGGATTTGGTTTCGTAGCAAAACACTCTTTTGGGTCTTTCACATCATCTAGTCCCAGTTCTAGGAGTCTTTTGTATTTGATTTCAGCCAATGCTTTGTAGGCGGCGTATTCGCCTTGCTCTCTTTCTATTTTTTCACTCAAATCAAAATAATCAATATCGGATTCAATGCCTTGAAAATAACTTTTCTCGCGATAGATTTCGACAATACACTCATATTCATTTTTGAATTGTTTGGAGCGTTGTTTTGAGAGTTCGGCTTGTTCTTGATTTTTGATCATTGAATAGACTTCCTCTTGAATTCGATAACCCACGAATGTTGAAATAAGAGTGTTGTTTGACTCAATCATGGTGTTTGCTATTTCAAGACAAGGTTTGTAATATTCTTGTTGGCTCTTACAGGTATCAATAATTGCACGGTAGGGAGGAATAGGATACTTCAATTTGAAGTTTAATTTTTTCATATAAATTTGATAGGCTTCAGGATTATCTTGCATATAGTTAATGGTCTCATCAAATCGGCTGCTTATTTTTTTCAATTGGGTGATTTCATTGTCAATAACAGAATCAAGGTTGGGGCTGTTAATGATATAAAAATCAAAGGCTTTTAAAAGTTGTTCGCTGTTAGTGAAATATGAGTTGTCATACTGAGTTTCTGACATTGTATGAAGTAGTTGTATTATCTTTTTATTGTCTTCTTCAAAAACAGCTTGATTGAAAATAGGAATATAGACAGATAAGTTTTTGGGTTCAGAATTTATAAGTTTTGTAAAGAGCTTTTTTAATGGGCATTGCTGCTTGATTTTTGGGTTGGTGCAGAGATCTGCGGCAATTAATAGTGATTTAGGCTGAAGTTTTTCATGACTGATTAAGTCTTCGAAGCTTTGCATGAATTGTTTAGTGTCAAATGCCTCTGTGCCATCATTTGACGGATAGGCTGTTACCAATAGTTCAGATAGTCCCAGCATGCTTAAATCTGGATTGTCATGATTGATTAAAAAGTTTATAAAATCATTATTCCATTGTTGGCTTTTTATCTCATTTTGCTTTTCTTTGGATGATGATTGAGCAAAAGATAAGGTTGTGAAAATAACTAAAAAGGTCAAAAAAATTCTTTTCATACAAATAATACTCCATTCAATTGAATCTATTTTAGTACAGAATTAAGAGATTTGTAATAGGCTAAAAGGCCTAATTTTCTAAGACCCTCCTTAATGGGTTAACTCAAATTAATCGGATCCAAATCCAAACTCCAAATAACGTTATTGCAAATCTTGTTGTTTCTCAGAAATTCTATGATTTGTTTCAAGCTGTTGTGTAGGGATTTTCGGTCGTTGCCATTGAAGATTAACTGCATTTGGTATTGACCCATTTTTTTGTACATGGGTGCAGGGATTGGGCCCATGATGGTGACTGTTGGGTTTTCTCGGGTATTGCTAAGGATGGTTTCGAAGAAATCCATGACTGTTTTTTCACTTTTGCTGCGGCCACGGATAATTGCCATAAAGCTGGCAGGCGGAAACCCAACATCGGCTCTTTGATTCAGTTCGTGTATGGCGTAATCCTGGTAACTGTTGCCCAATAATAATTTAAAGAAT
>JAJRQG010000119.1 GCA_024280395.1 Gammaproteobacteria bacterium
GGTGCTTTTAATGGCAATACTGGAGGAGCCTTTGTTTCGGTTACTCATGACTTGTCGGCTTATCAAGGACAAACCGTACAAATCAGATGGAGCTTATCGACCGATCCAGGCTCTGAAGAAGAAGGTTTTTATTTGGATGAATTAAGCTACAATAATATAGATGTTCCTCAAGCATGCTTGTCGGATGAGTTTATATTTGTTAATGGATTTGAATAAAACCCAATACATTTAGAGAGAGTTATTTTGATTTAATTCTCTCTAATATCTTGGCTAATTACCAAAACAGTCTTTGGGATTCATTATTTGTGTATTGCCTAATTTTAATTCCTTTAGATAATACAGTTTAGTTTGTTTTGTTAAAAAAGCAAGGCTGCCATTATTTCGTTGTTCCTTAGAGATTATTTCGTATAATTCTAAATTAAAATGTTCATCACTATTAGCCAATAAATTAATTGCACTTAGGCACTCATAAGCTTTTCTATATTTCTGATGAGCAGCTTCCGCCACTAAATATTTTTCTTGGTTGGTTTTCTTTAATATGTCGGTTTTTATGGCGTGACCTATTAAAACTGAGATTATATCTTTATTGTGCATAAGGATATTTGCAATAGACAAACAAGATTCTTGATAGCTTAAGGTTCCCTTACAAGTATCAACCAATTGTTTAAAGGGTGGGAATTCTATAGCTAATTGAAAACTTATTTTTTCATCATAAAGTAAGTAAGTTTCTATATCATCTAATATTTCTTGCTTTTTTTGATCACTAAACCCTTTTAAGTTGTTCAGTTCGTTTTTTCCATATTTTATAAAGTCACTTCCAAAAGGATGTGTTTGGTAGTAATCATCAATATTTGAATCAAGATTTTCATGGGTATAATTATAAATTTCTATGTACTTGGTTTTTGCCATTTGTTTTAACAAATATTTTAGTTCTTTCAGGTCGTTTTCTTTTACTGATTTTTGTATTGGGTATAAATAGATATAAGCATTATCTGGTTCAAGTTCATTCTGTTTTCTAATAATTAAATCTATATCACAATGGGATTTAGTTATTTCAAAATGCTCATTACAAATAGCTATTGCAATTGACAATCCAAAAGGACTAAGCTGATCAAGCTTAATCATTCGGTTAATATCATTGACCATATCTTGGCTGCTCCATTTTTCTTCAAGCTCGGAGTGAACGAATATATTGGTGTAGGTCGGCAACAAATATTGGTACCCAGTAATGCTTATATCTGCATTACTGTGCTCAATCAAATATTCAGCTAAGCCATCATTCCATTTGGATTTTTGATAATAGGCATCTTGCGTACCTTGTGATTCTTGAGACACAGCGGTATCAATCATTCCTTTTAAAGATTGTGGGAGTACAGCGGTTGTAGAAAATAACAACAGTGTAAGAATAAAGATTTTCATCGGTCAAATGTTTTAGTATAAATCGATTGTCATTATATCAGACAATCCTATTTTGATTTAATCCGATCAAGAATTTTTTCTCGTGCTTCTATCAAAATAGAATTTTTATCCAGGCCATTGACAATGTCTTTGGCTACTTGTTTGGGGCCTTTTTCTCCCCAAGATTTGCCGCGGATAAAATATTCTTCGGCAATCTTTCCCACCAAATAAGTCGCATAATAGGCCAATGCACCTTGTGCACCAGCGGTGAGAGTGGTGGATAGTCCTGCACTGACGGTTTTTAGAGAATAGGCCAATAAACCAATTGACAATGAATTACGCTTATGCGATTATTACTTATGCAACCTGTTGATTTAATTTTGCAAACAAAATATGAGAATAAATCCCACATTTTTTAGGCAAGAACCATGTTTCACGAACAATCAAAAGCGTTGCATTTTATAATTTAATAAGACGGAGAAATAAAATGAAAAGCAGCAGCAATTTAATCGCTATCGCACAGCACAGCACACAGTAGACCCTATCTAAAACGACTGGTTCAGTCATTATTTATCTTATTTATGTTTGTTAATAGTACAAATCTAATGGCGCAATGTTCAACAATACCGTTTTCGGTTGGTGGAACTGTAGAAACCGATACCCAAACCAATATACAAGCGGACTCAATTTCTAGTTTAGAAATTACAGAACTAAATAAAAAATCACTTGGTTCTGGTGACAACCAAATAGCTTGTGCAGATGATCTTCCTGTTGAAGAAGTGATTGTATACGGTCGTGCTACAATTGTTTCATTTGGGTTTGTACGGTTCTTTTGGAGCCCAACCTTCGCTGGCGGTGGCGGTGGCGGTGGTGGAAGCAGTAGTATATCAATTGGCCAAGTCAATGCCAATGAAGCTTGTAATGCATTGGGAGGTACAGAAAGATTAAGTTTGCTGAATATTGCCTTTGTTGCCGCTAGAACGCTAAATTCAAGAAATATAGGTGGTTTCCTTAGAGATAACCCTCCAGGGTCAACTTTTGAAGTACCACTTCCTAATGGCAGTGTAATAAGAGGAATAGTATCTGGAGCACTTTTAAACCCTGCAATATTAGCTGAGGCAAGTAATAGTTGTGGATAAAAGAATTTTTATTATCATTGGAACAATTATTGCCTTATTGTTTGCTCTTATTCAACTATCTTCTAAACAGGAGGTAGTTGATTCTTCAAACACAGTTAAAAAAGAATCAATAAATGATATATCTCAGTTACCTAAAACTCTCAACAAACACAAAGAAGTAATTAACAGTGAAAGCTCTGTTATAAAAAATATAACAGTACAAGATGATTATGAATTAATCAATGTTTGTGGTTTATCCTTAGATTTATTTCTAGAAAAATTTGACCTTATCAACTTAGAGTCCCTTAATGGTAATATAGGAGAATCGGTTGTAGGTGATTGTGAAAAGTGGTTTAATGATCTGCAAACATTGTCTCAAGATGAATTAAAAAAACTAGAATTGGATTTCGAAAGTAAGAAAGAGCTGTTAACAAAGTTCATTAGTTTTAAATACGATAAAGATACCATAGCAGAATCCAGAGAGAGTGTTTATAGTCCCGATTATGATATTAAACTTTTGGCTTTGGTATATCTACTAAGGTATGATTATGCTTTTAATAAAGAAGTAGCTCGTAATATGGATATAGCAGATATAGGTTACTTGGTTTCTGGGAACAATGTAATTTTAGAAACCTTATACACTTGTAAACATGGGAAAAATTGTTCGGCCAATGGGTCATTTATGAAAGAGTTCTGTGAAGATGAAGATGTTCCATGTGGGGTATCATATCAATCGTGGTTAATTTCATCAGGAGAAATAACCATAAATCTTTACGATGATATGATGAGAGCGGTTGTTGCAATTGAAAATGTTTTAAGTTCTAATTGGATGACAGAACATCCGTTAGATATTTAATATTAATTCTCATTGTCTTAAGCAGATAACTTAGTAACGGCTTGTGTGGTTTTAGTTACATGTTTTTTATTTCCATTTATTTAAGTACAAATACCTCGGGTTAAATCTATTTTGATTTAATCCTTTCAAGTATCTGTTCGCGCGCTTCAATCAGAATTGAATTTTTATCCAATCCATTGACAATGTCTTTGGCGACTTGTTTGGGGCCTTTTTCTCCCCAGGATTTACCTCGGATAAAATATTCTTCGGCAATTTTCCCCACCAAATAGGTCGCATAATAGGCCAATGCGCCTTGTGCGCCAGCGGTTAAGGTGGTGGATAGTCCTGCACTGACGGTTTTTAGTGCAGATGACAATAAATTAATCCCCCAAACTGCTCCCATCAAGGCAGCAATTTGTGCCATAATGGTAATGGTGAGCTTGCTGGCTTCTTTACCGACAATGGGCAAGCCATAGACTTGTGACAATTTGCGAATCATCGCCACATCTAATCCCGCAGCGATCAATAAATCAGCAACAGGGATGGGATTGAATGCCACGCCAATGCCTTTGGCAATGCTGTAAGTGGTGACCACTTTATCGGCAGCACTGGCACGCAGTTTGGTGACTTTTTTGGCAATTTTGTCACTGATTTCGCCTGCGAATATACTGGCATTGAGTGCGGTTAGTGTTTTGCCATCTTGTTCTAAAATATCCCAGATGCGTTGTTTGACTTGTGTTACATCGACTTTAACGGTTATTTTTTCACGTGTTTGCTTGCCGCTGGCATCTTCTTTGATAAGCAATTGTGGGATGGGAGCTGCACTTGAGATGACAACATTGTTGGCTTGAATAATGCCTTTGGTTTTGTTAGTGAGCGACTCAAGCAAATCCGAAATTTCATCATCGGTGTACAGGTCACTTTTATTCAACACCAAAATAATTTGCGTGTTGGGTTGGGCGATTTGCTTTAATTGTTGTAACTGTGATTGGGTCAAATCACCATCGACTACGAACAAGATAATATCGGCTATTTCTGCCGCTTTGTGTGCCATTTGTTGGCGTGCTTCACCGGCCACTTCATCAGTACCTGGTGTATCAATGACCACCATATTGTGGTCTTGGTATTTATTCCACTCTGTGGATTGTTGCGTCTTTGTTTCACCATGCAATGGACTTGTGCTGAATTGTTGTTTGCCAATCAAAGCATTGAGTAAAGAGGATTTACCTGAGCTGACTTTGCCAAAAGCAATAATATGTACCTGTTGGTTTTCCAGCTTGTCGATTAACTGTTGAACTTGTTGGTACTCATCCTTTAACTGCACACGCACAGTGGCAGGAATATGCTCATCTTTGAGCAGTTCCTTTAAGCTGTCTAGGGTTTTGTCTGTCGCAGAAGGTTTGGCTTTGGGTTCAATCTCAGGTTTAGTTGATTTTGAGCGCCATTTTCGCCAAATCTTTTGCCAAGGTTTGCGCAGGTCCAAGTAAGTTTTCCTCAAATTTTTGTTTGGTTGCTTGGGCATCTAATTTGCCCAAGGTAGATACCGATTCTAACACGGCATTGCCCAATGCATTAAATATCATGCCGTATGAAACCGCATGGGTGATGCCTCCAGCAGCAGTACCCAATCCAGGAAACGACTTTAAGGCGTTGCCTGCGACTGCCAATATCAAAGAGACTGAAGTTTTTAATTTGCCACCTGTCATGCGTATTACCTGATCAATTTCCATCGCTTTGGGCGAAATATCATACAATTGACAAATGCTTTGCACCATTTTGGTGGCTAGGGTTCCCTGTATTACCAAATCAGAACCCGGAGCCACCGATGCCATCGCACCGAATACCGCCTTTTTGGTATAACTTTTAA
>JAJRQG010000120.1 GCA_024280395.1 Gammaproteobacteria bacterium
ATTCAACATTCCATGTATTAATTAACCCCGCGCAAATAGCACTCTGCTCAAATCCATTGTTGTTTAAGGATGGATTTGAATAAAAAAAAAGACAATCCCAGTTAATCGGTTTTAATTGAGAGAGGAATTAACTGGGTTGTCATGGGGAAACCAAAATTCAACCATTTAACCTATGCTGAATGACTGTAATGATTAATTCATCAACAAACTCTTTTTGATCTTCGGTAAGCACAAGTCGAATGTCTTTTTTCAAATGTTCTTTGATTACAATAATACTGGATAACAACGCCCCTTGTTTATTAGCCATTTCTTGTAAATAATCTTCATCTAGGGAATCATTGCCCAATGTTGACTCAATTAATGCTTGTCTGTTTTGTAACATGGCTGATGATTTTAAAGCCAAGCTTGGTAGGTAATCCATCATCACGGTTCGCATTTCTGCTTTTTGTTTGTTGGTTAAATTAAACTCATCGGCCAGAGCTGAAATTTCACTGAGTATGGTTCTTACATTGCCATCGATTGAACGTTGTGCATTGGCAGAAGAAACAACAGTCAATCCGAAGATCAACAAAAGAGATAAGAGTGATTGTTTATATGTTTGTTTGTTTTTCATGGATATTCTCCTGATAATGGTTTGATTTAATCGTTGGGGCAGCTAATGGGGTTGTTCTTTGTATCATAACAAGTCTGTGTGTGTTCTACGTTACCCTGTCCTGTTGTTGAATCATAATTGTATTGAGTGTCGCCCTGATAGGTGCTGCCATTATTGGCAGTAGCCGTAGATGAGCGCGATCCACCTACACCGTTCTGTGAACGTGAAAAACTACCTGTTGTAGCTGCAGTCCCGTTGGTTCCTGTTGCAGCTGCTCCACCCTGGTAGTTAACATTGCCTGAATTGTCAGCAGTAAAAGATCCACCGCGAACTCCACCTCCTCCATTGAGGCCTTTGACTGCTGTTGCGCCACCACCAGCTACTTGTCCTTGTCCATTGGTTGTTGTTCCTCTTGCCCTGGCAAATCCACCGCCATTTTTATTTTTTGCCGCTCCACCTCTTGCTGAGGTCACGCCGCCATTGGCATTGGCTTTTGTTCCTTTGGCTTTGAATCTGCCTTGTGCATAGGAAGTATTAAGAATCAGGCACAAACTGCCTATAATGAATATACTAGTAAACTTGAAGTTCATGGTTTTCTCTGTTTTTGAAAGTGAAGGAATTATTTCAAGTAAATGTTAGTACAATATGAGCAAACTGTAAGAAAATGTAATAATCACTCAATCTGAATTATTTTTGATACAATTGAGTCCTATATTTGAAGATATCTGTAAATCACATGCACAAAATCCTAGAAATCTTAATTGTTGATGACGATATAAAATTAAGAAACTTGTTGAAAAAATACCTATTGGAACAGTCATTTGAAGTGACTGCGGTTTGCAATACCAGTGAAGCAGAGATAGCATTAAAGAAACAATCCTACGATGTGATGATTTTAGACATGATGATGCCTAGCGAGAACGGTCTGGATTTTTGCAAACGGTTAAGAGCGGTTAACAACACTATTCCTATTATTATGTTATCCGCCAGAGGCGATGATATAGATAAAATTATTGGGCTTGAGGTGGGCATGGACGATTATTTATCCAAGCCGTTTAATCCCAGAGAATTGGTGGCGCGAATTAAGGCCATTCTGCGACGTCCAAATTCACCCATTGAGCAAAACCGTGAACTTTATCAAGTAGGAAGATATGAATTTGATACCATAAAAAGACAGCTCAGTAACAATACAGGTAAAACCATTCAACTTACATCTACCGAATATGATCTTCTCAAGACTTTGGTTGAGAACCCCAATATTCCCTTGTCTAGGGATAAAATCATGCGGATATTGCATGCCAAAGAATTCAATATTTTTGATCGCAGTATAGATGTATTGATATCTCGTTTAAGAAAACTCATTGAGAGCGATGCGAGTAAACCGAAATTGATTAAAACAGTTTGGGGAGTGGGATATGTCTTTGTCAATACTCAAGTCCAGGTATAGAAATGCGAATTAGAGTGCAAACAATTGGTGTGCATAGTAAATCTAAAAAATACGTAACCACCTCATTGGTGTTTAGGTATTTTTTTAGGTTTGCTAGGCGTACTAAGGGGTTGTGCTATAATCGTGTTTTCTATATCGGGATTTGGGTAAAGCAAGAAACGGTATAAACATGTGGTTTAAGAATAAATCAACCTACCGCCAATTGGCGTTTATGTTCGGTTTATTGTTGGTGGTTAATTTCATAATTATAATCGCGACCTTAAGACAGCTAACCATAGAACCCAGTGCAACCCAAATGGCATTGTTTGTTAACATGCAATTAAACAGCATAGAAAAACTGTTAGAAAGAAAAAGTTTCGAAGAAAAGCAAAAAATCATTGTTGCAACTTTTGATTCCAAACAAATATCAATCGAGAAACAACCCAATGCCAAAGAATTTCCCAATCTAAAGTTTTACCGCATATTATCGCAACAAATCTTGAACAACAAATCATTGCCTTTGAAATTAGAAGAATCAGAAGATGCTTCCAAAATTTGGATTAAGCCTCAATGGCTTGATGGGTACTGGTTGGGAATTGCCTTTCAGCCCTTTATCAACAATGTATCGAGATTGTTGAAGATATTAATAGCTACACTGCTATCATTGAGTCTGATTGCTGCCTATTTTTTCAGTCGATACATGTTGAAACCTTTTAAACAACTGGCGCAAATGGCGGTTGATATCGTCGAACAAAAGACAAGTAATAAGCAACTGAGTATTTCAGGTACAAAAGAAGTCAAAGAAATCGCACAATTGGTTCAAGTTTCAGCAGAAAAAATTCAGCAATTGAACAAAGAAAAAGAACTGTTATTGGCTGGTGTTTCTCACGATTTGCGCACACCCTTGGCCAGAATGCGCTTACAAGCAGAATTCATGAACGATGAAGAAAGTAGAGACAACTTGATTCAAGAAATCCAAGAAATGGACCAAATCATCGGTGATTTTGTCACCTATGCCAGATCAGGGACTGCCGAAGCATTTCAAGAGGTCAATATAGTAGAAATCATTCATGAATCCATCGAGCAGTTTAACCAGTTGGGTAAGGTTGTTGATTGCTCCATTCCTGAGAATGGTATTTTTGTTCAGTTAAAACCATTGAGCTTTAAGAGAATGTTAAGCAACATTCTGGACAATGCTTTTAAATACGGAAAACCTCCTGTTGAAATTAGATTAGAAGAAAAAAACAATGTGCTGTGTGTCGATGTCATAGATCATGGAAAAGGCGTAGATGAAGCGGAATTAAAAACCATTTTTGAACCCTTCATCATGGCAAACAACAGCAACAATCAATATGGATCAGGACTGGGACTTTCAATAGTCAAAAAATTGGCTCAACAAAACAAAGTCAAAGTAAGCGCGAAAAACATACAAGAAGCCGGATTAAGAATTCGTATTGCCTTTCCTACAATATAAACCTAAAAGCAGTTTAGTATTATTACTTGTAATGGTTGAGAACAAATCATTAAATTGACCACATTTACATTCATAATTGCCTGACCTTTTATCCCTTCTTTAGTGAATTATTTGTCTTGTCATATAGCTATAAAAAGTTCTCTTGTTTTGAAATTATTTACTGAGAACTAGACATACATCAAGTTATTGGTGTTTAGATACCATAAACAACGCTTAAATCTTTTGAAAATTAATAAGTAGGAAATCAGAAGGATATAATGTCTTTAACACTTTATCTTTTAGTTATTTAGGAGAATATCATGAAAATTTTGATAATACTGCTTATAAATGGAATAGTTTTTTTTCAATCCAATAATTCTTCTGCCGCTGAGTGGCCTGGTACTGGAACTTGTTCAACCACATTACAAGCTTGTATAGATGCTGTACCTGATGGCAATACCATCAATGTGGTAACAGATATGCCGATATTGGCAGGATCTTATATAATCAACAAGGCATTGACGCTACAGGCAGGCAGAGGATTTCATCCTAAATTTAGTAATATTACAAGGGTTAGTGTTCAAACTTCGGCAGGCAAAAAAGTCACCATTAAAGGTTTTGAGTTTACTGGATTTGGCTATATTACGGTGATACTAAATATTAACAGTGAAGTGAATGTAATAAATAATACCTGGGTCAATCCAAGTTTATTAATGGATCAATTTGAGGGCGTACAAGTTAATGTATCCGCAGCTTTAATCATCGGCAATTCTGCAACCTTTAACTTTATCGGCAATGATTTACAAGGGGCTGGCAGTAATGGTTCATTTGGATTTGTTGATATCTTTAATAATCAAACAGGAACCTTGAAAGCCAATATCATTGACAATCATTTTGATATCAATAATTCAGCCAGTGTTAACCCTGTTGTTTTTATTACCAATGCAGGTAATGGAGAGATGCAAGTGCAAATGGTAGCCAATCAACTTAAAGCACGTGCAGATTTTTTGAATTTACAACAAGGCAATATCGGTGCACAGGCGAAGATGGATATAGGTGTTGTTTCAAATTTATTTACTGGAGGTAGAAATTTAGGTGCTGCAACGGCTGTAAATAATATGATTCAATCTGATGTTACAAAAGGTACTTTTAATGGGATATTTACCAATAACACCATGGATGGAGGTGGTGGAACTTCCAAAGGGTTTAATCTATTGAATCATACAACAACTTCAATTGGCAATTTAACGCTATCGAAGAATATTGTCGTTAATACCAATGTCGCTTACCAAGGACCAGCAAGCGGCAATTTTACAACATTGACAAGCAGTGGTGACAATCTGTTTTTTAATGAAGGGTCAATATCAGGTTTGACATTGATAGCAACGGATATTAATCAAGATCCAATGTTTATCAATGAAGGCATTAATTATGCTTTGAAAGCAGGTTCTCCAGCCATTGATAGAGCCGATATCGTTACCGCAAACACACTTTACACAACAGGCGTTCTGTTGGGAGCCCCTAGAATTGATGCCGATGGCTTACGTCGTTACAAAGGAGATAAAATTGATGCTGGTGCCATTGAATGGGGTGACCGTCATTTGTTTCATCAAACCAATAACGCATTTTTTAACACCTCTGCCAGTTTAGATGCAGCGTTCAATAATGACGCGTCAGCAAGAAGCATAGTGACGGCGGTGTGGAACTATGAAAATTTACCAGGTGTTTATCATGACCATCCCATTGGAATTTATCGTTCGGGTTCTATTTGGGGTGTCGTCAATGAAGATCAGGTTAGTTTACCAAGCACTGTTAAATTTCATATTTTGTATCCTTATGGTGTCACCAGCAGTGGTAGTTTTTTAAATGGATTACATCAATGGACAAAAGATGCAACAACTGCAACGGGATTTGATTTGAGTTCAACGCTATTAAACAACAATCCCAATGCAGGCGTTTTTGCCACTAATTTTTGGGATGGCAATAACACACCCGTATACAACCCACATTCAGTAGAAATTGGTTACAAATTTACCACCAACAAATGGTATTTAGCCAATTCTGATGAGGCGAATATGCCAGTAAATGCTAAATTCTTCACTTACAATCAAGATTACAGTAGAAATGTATTCAATCATAAAGTAACAATGTCCAATACCCAAGGCAATGTCACGGTGATTGACCACCCTCTGCTAAATGGCAATTCCTGTGCTTTACCAACAGTTACACAGGTAGCTCCTTTTGTCTTATTTGGTCCAGCATTTGGCAACAACCTTCATCATATTGGTGTTTTTTATTCCGCACCTTTGGCCAAATGGGCCATCTTTAATCAAGACATAGTAAATTTTGATACATCAGCACTTGGAGCAGCGAGCTTTAATGTCATGGTCGATCCACAACAGGTGTACGTGTGTAATACTAAGATTTTATTTGCTGATGGGTTTGAATAAAACAATTTTACTGAAAGAATAATGCAAGGGTGAATTAATTTCACCCTTTTTTTATGTCTTAATTTTGTGTGATAGAGTAAAATCTGATGTGTTAAATAAGTTAGATTAAAAATGATAGGCAGAATAAAAGGAACGCTGATACAAAAAGATCCACCGATAATGTTGGTGGACGTCAATGGTGTGGGTTATGAAATCGAAGCACCAGTAAGGGTTTTCTTTGAATTACCACACGATGGTGAAGAAGTCACCATTATTACACACATGTTGGTGCGAGAAGATGCACAAATTCTTTATGGGTTTAACAATTATGGACAGCGAGAACTGTTCCGAAAACTACTTAAAGTCAATGGCATAGGCGCCAAATCAGCACTGGCAGTTTTGTCCACCATGTCGGTGGATGAATTTGTTGCCATGATTCAATCCCAAGATGTGGCAGCGATTGTCAAAATCCCCGGAGTGGGCAAGAAAACAGCACAACGCTTAATCATCGAAATGCGCGACAAACTGGGTGACGTTGCCAGTGATGATATTTCATTGCCAGGTTCTGGGGCACAAGCGGCCAATCTAGGCAACATGCCAGCAACCGCACAATCAGAAGCCTTGATTGCTCTACAGTCATTGGGTTTTAGACCACAAGAAGTCAACATGCTCATCAAACAAATCGCCAAAGATGGCATGACTGCCGAAGAAATTATTCGTCTGTGCTTGCAACACAAAGGAGCTTCTTAATGGACATTGAGAATGACAGATTAATTTCTGCAAATTTTGAAAATGACCAAGAAAGCATTATTGAAGCCAGTATTCGCCCACAAAATTTGGATCAATACATCGGGCAAGAACCCTTAAAAGAACAAATGGGGTTGTTTATAGAGGCCACACGCCGACGTTCAGAAGCCTTAGACCACGTCCTGGTATTTGGCCCTCCTGGTTTGGGCAAAACTACTATTGCCAATGTCATTGCCAATGAGCTGGGTGTGTCTATGCGTTCAACTTCTGGTCCTGTGATAGAAAAAGCAGGGGATTTGGCCGCTTTATTGACCAATTTACAACCACACGATGTCTTGTTTATCGATGAAATCCACCGTTTATCTGCCAATGTAGAAGAAATACTCTATCCAGCCATGGAAGATTTTCAAATTGACATCATGATTGGCGAAGGCCCTGCAGCACGTTCTATTAAACTGGACTTGCCACCTTTTACATTAATTGGAGCAACCACCAGAGCAGGTTTATTGACATCGCCTTTGCGCGATAGGTTTGGTATTGTGCAACGATTAGAATTTTATAATGTTGCAGAGCTGACCCAAATTGTTTCTCGTTCTTCAAAAATATTAAATATCTCAGCCGATAAACAAGGTTGTATAGAAATTGCCAGACGTGCACGCGGAACACCACGCATTGCCAATCGTTTATTGCGCCGCGTACGTGATTATGCCGAAATCAAAGGCGATGGAACCATCACTTTAGATATTGCGAATAAAGCCCTGACCATGTTACAAGTCGATGAAAATGGCTTAGATGAAATGGACAGAAGATTACTCAATACCTTGGTCGAACAATTTGATGGTGGCCCTGTGGGCATCAATTCATTGGCAGCAGCTCTTAGTGAAGAACGCGGCACTCTTGAAGATGTGGTAGAACCATACTTGATTCAACAAGGCTATGTGATGCGCACCTCACGTGGCCGACAAGCCACCAAGAAAACATGGCAATGGTTGGGCTTGAAACCTCAGCAGGCATTGATTGAGGATATGTTTGAGGGTTAACGGTTGGTGTATGAAGCGTTGGGCATTTCAAAGCACTTCATTTTCAGTTTACCGTAATGTTTATTTATATCTACAATTTTCATTTAACCACTTATTGCCCAATGATTTATACACGTTGTTGTGTTTTCGTACTTTATTTTCCGTTCTGCTGATAGCGTTGGCTTATACACATAGTGTTATCAGTTTACAATCCATTAATTTAGCAGGATTGTTAGGGTTTTTTATCTGTTTGTTTTCAATACTAAATCCGTTTTCATCTATTCCTTCAAGTTTTATTCTGCTCTCATTAGGAAAACTATTATACTTGTCTGTTGGAATTATGCATACTAATTCAAAGTCTTTGTCAGTTGGTTGG
>JAJRQG010000121.1 GCA_024280395.1 Gammaproteobacteria bacterium
CGCTACTTTGAATGATGGTCAAACTGTAGAGTTTGAAGTTGGTGAAGGCCAAAAAGGACCATGTGCTACAAACGTAGTTCCACAATAAGTAAGTAAATATTGTGATTTATTAAAAAAGCGCACTTTTAGTGCGCTTTTTTTTGTTCTAAATTTCTAGTCACCGTATGAACTGACAAGGAATTATTAAAAGATTTTTACCATGAAGGTCTTGAAGAACATGAAGGGTTTAAAATAACGCTTAGGTAACCGGCAAATAACCGAGTAGTAAGCTTGTTTATTGTAGTTATTAGTAGCGCTATATAAAAGAGCGAATTCAACTAAACGGTTATTTGTCTGGTTGACCTTTTTGTTAGCTTATTGTTTATAGAGTTCAATACTTATATCAGGCTTTATTTGTACTCTCACTCCTTGATTGATTGAGTATGATGTATCAAATTTCTCAATAATCTGCCTGCCCGGATGAAAGTCTAATTGTTCGATTTTACCAGTTTTTGAAAATGTTATTTCAGGACATTGATTTATTTTTAGATCAATAATTGTATTCTCTGATTCATTTTCCCGCATTAAACTAAAATATACTTCACCATCATACTGAAATACACTTATTATTAGTTTCAATCCATCTTTAGTCACTTCGTACGTGTGCTCAACACCGTCTTTATCTGCTGTCGGCACAACTTCTAAGCACTCTAGTAAATCTACTGGATCCCATTCAATCATATTTTTTAAGCTAACAACTTATTAATAGTGCATTACTGCACTTTATTGTTGGTTTTGCGTATTTAAATGCTTGGTTTTTCATGGTTTTCAGTATAACACAGTAAAATCTTCGTTAAAAGGACATATATTTTGCGTTTAAAAAAGTATTTATCGTGTTAATTGTGCGCTGATGCTTTTATTTACGCTATTAATTAGGTAAATGTGCATTATTATTGAATGATTGGGATTAGTTTGCTTTTTGTAATTACAAGAGACCTTTGCATTATTTGCGCTTTTTTACACGATTTGCTCTACTAAAAAATCTCTGTGTAGCTCTGCGAATCCTCTGCGAACCTCTGCGAACCTCTGCGAACCTCTGCGAACCTCTGCGTTCCTTAAAGGTTTACAACGAATCCAAAAATAATGATATGCCTATAACCCCCGAGAAAACGAAGATCCAATTTTAACTAAAAAATCTGGATCCCCGCTTTCGCGAGGATGACAATATTATTAACCGCGCTTGCGAACGATTTGATAACCTTTTCTAAATAAATATTTACCTGGAGCACTCCAGATATGTACCAATCTTGTAAATGGAAAGACCAAGAACATGGTGAGTCCTAAAAAGATATGTAATTTAAAAATTAATGGCTCATGGATAATAAAATCCGCAGCGCCTGACCTAAATGTCACAATATGTTGTGCCCAGTTGGCCAAAGCTATCATTGAGCTGCCATCTAAATGTTGTGCAGATACTGGTAGAGTTAATAAACCCAGACACAATTGTACAAACAAAAGTAACAAGATAAACAAATCTGAGAACTTGGTTGTAGCTTTCACACGAGGATTGGTTAAACGGCGGTGAATCAATATGACCATGCCGATAAAACACAATGTACCAAATATGCCACCAGCTATCATGGCCATCAATTGCTTTTGACCTGCTGTCATAAAGTGATGGTAAACACTTTCGGGCGTTAATAAACCGACCAAATGACCAAAGAACAACAAGATAATGCCGACATGAAACAAGTTACTGCCAACGCGCATGCCTTTTGAGCTGAGCATTTGGCTGGAACCTGCTTTCCAGGTGTATTGGTCTCTGTCGTATCTAAATAAGCTACCCAATAAAAAGACGGTTGTAGCAATGTATGGATAAATTCCGAATAAAAAATCGTTCATGTTATTGCTCCTGTGCTATGTGTTTTTCTTGATTGATGGGATGATTCGGCTGCGAATGTGGATTGGATGAATGGATATTCATGGCAATTTTTTGATGCAGATAATCTTTTGATTTGAATAAATTCTTACCGAAAGCCTCTGGCTCTTCCCAATTTTCATCGACACTTTCAAAACTGTCTTCTTCTTTTTCGGCAGCTACAATCTTCTTGATTTCTTTGCGATTGACTTTGGCGTCCGCTATTTCAACCAATGCTGCAAAGATATGCTCATAATCTAGATCTTTTTTAGCCAAACGCTCTCTGATCAACATCAATACTTTGGCAGTTTCACCCAAAAAGTGTGAAGCTTGCGCTAAGTTTCCAGTAGATAAAAACTCTAAAAATACGGGCAAATAATCTGGCAAATCAGATGTGCCAACATCTAAGCCATTGGCATTGTACATTTCCATTAAATCAATCATGGCTTGCCCACGATCACGGGACTCCCCATGAATGTGTTCAAACAAATGTAATGAATGTGCAGCACCACGATCAAAGGTGGCGACATAGCTTTCTTGCAACTGGATTAAATCATCTGTACGTAAACGCTTGAATAACTCACCAATGCCTTTAAGTTTCTGTTTTGATAGTATTTTTTCATCTACCAATAAGGATTCTAACTCGTCTAAATGTTCAATCCAATCGGCTTGAGGATAAGACAATAATACGCTTAATACTTTAAATGTTTTCATCTTATTCTTCTCCTGAATCGTTATACATGGGCAATACATTTGAACCTTGCCCACGGACATTACCACTCATGGTATTGCTCTGCTTGGTGGTATCAAATATATTCAACTTAATGCCTTCACCAGATCTACCATGGCAACCATTACCAAAACTAAAGCCACATGAGCCTTTGTTTTCTGCAGCAATTTCATTATCAAATGCTGTTTTTCCCGCATATTCACGGTGGTTGGTCGGAATCACAAATCTGTCTTCGTAATTGGCCAAAGCAATGATGCGATACATGTCATCCATCATGTGCTCTGTGACACCATGTTCTGCTAGCATCTCTAAATCAGTGACACCTTCAACGGTTTTCTTGCGCATAAACTCTCGCAATAAAATCATCGTTTCCAAAGCATTCTCAACTGGTCTTTCTTCACCTGCTGTGAGCATGTTAGCCAAGTATTTAACCGGAATCCTTAAATCTTCAAATTTAGGGAAGAATCCATTGCTGCCAATCTGACCTTTTTGCATTGCGGTTTTAATTGGAGACAAAGGTGGCATATACCAAACCATTGGCAAGGTTCTATACTCAGGATGTAATGGCAGGGCTACTTTCCATTCCATTGCCATTTTGTAAACTGGTGACTCTTTGGCGGCTTCAAGCCAAGATAAAGGAATGCCATCAGCAAGTGCCTGTTTTTGTACCACTGGATCATGTGGATCAAGGAACAAATCTAATTGTGCTTGATACAAATCTTGTTCATTTTCAACACTGGCGGCTTCTAAAATCTTGTCTGCATCATATAACATAACACCAAGATAACGAATACGACCCACACAGGTTTCAGAACAAACGGTTGGTTCGCCTGCTTCTATACGCGGATAACAGAAAGTACATTTTTCAGACTTTCCAGATTCCCAATTGAAATAAATTTTCTTATAAGGACAACCCGATACACACATTCTCCAACCACGACATTTGTCTTGGTCGATTAATACAATGCCATCTTCTTCACGTTTATAAATTGCTCCAGATGGGCAAGTTGCCACACACGACGGATTCAAACAATGTTCACATAAACGTGGCAAATACATCATGAAGGTTTCTTCAAACTGTCCATAGATTTCTTTTTCGATGTCTTTGAAGTTGTAATCTTTAGAACGCTTGGAAAATTCACCACCGAGAATTTCTTCCCAGTTGGGTCCTTTTGTGACCTTTTCCATCACTTCACCGGTTATCGCCGAATGTGCTCTGGCTGTTGGCGGTGTGGGTTGTTCTGCGGCATTTTGTAAATGTGCATAATCAAAAGTAAATGGCTCGTAATAGTCATCAATCTCTGGCAAATCTGGATTGGCAAATATTTTGCTTAATAATTTAAGTTTACCACCCATTTTAGGCTTGATACTGCCATTGGCCATTCTCTGCCAACCACCGTTCCAACGCGCTTGGTTTTCCCAATCATCAGGAAAACCAATACCTGGTTTTGATTCAACATTGTTAAACCAAGCATATTCAACGCCTTCGCGTGATGTCCAAACATTTTTACAGGTGACGGAACAAGTATGGCAACCAATACATTTATCGAGATTTAGGACTTTGCCTATTTGTGCTCTAATTTTCATGATGCACCTCCAACTTCAGTCGCCTTTTTATCAACGGGTTCATTTTTCCATTCAATCTTATTCATCTTTCTGACCACAACAAACTCATCGCGGTTAGAACCCACTGTTCCATAATAATTAAAGCCATAAGACAACTGAGCATATCCACCCACCATGTGTGTGGGTTTAACCACTGCTCTGGTCACAGAATTATGAATACCGCCACGGAAACCTGAAGTTTCAGTTGTTGGAGTATTGATTATTTTCTCTTGTGCGTGATACATCATGCTCATGCCTTCGGGCACGCGCTGTGAAACCACCGCTCTGGCTGCAATCGTACCATTGACATTGAATAATTCAATCCAGTCATTGTCGACCACATCCATCTTCTTGGCATCAATTTCAGAAATCCAAACAATCGGACCACCACGAGATAGCGTAAGCATCAATAAGTTTTCAGAATACGTTGAATGAATCCCCCATTTCTGATGTGGCGTAATGAAATTCAATGCAATCTCTTTGTTTCCATTGGGCTTTTTGTCTTTAATTGGCGCAATTGTACGGGTATTAACCGGTGGCTTATAAACACAAAAGCCTTCACCAAAATCACGCAACCATTTGTGATCTTGATAAAAATGTTGGCGACCAGTTAAAGTTCTCCAAGGAATCAATTCATGTACATTGGTGTAACAAGCATTATAACTCACGTGCTCATCTTCTAACCCAGACCAAGTTGGTGAAGAAATAATCTTCTTGGGTTGTACTTGAATATCATGGAACCGAATCTTTTCATCTTCTTTGGGCTTGGCTAAATGTACGTGTTCTCTGCCAGTAAATTTCTCTAATGCAGCCCACGCTTTAACGGCCACTTGACCATTGGTTTCAGGAGCCAAAGCCAAAATAACTTCAGTTGCTTCAATGTCCGTTTCGATACGTGGCTGATCTTTTGAAACACCCTCGTCACGAACTTTTCTATTGATGCTTCTTAGCATTTCCACTTCTTTATCAGTATTCCAAGAGATCCCTTTACCACCATTGCCCAATTTTTCTAACAAAGGACCTACTGAGGTAAATTTCTTAAAAGTATTGGGGTAATCACGCTCAACTTCCACCAAGTTTGGCATGGTTTGGCCTGGGATTGGGTCACAATCACCTTTGTACCATTCCTTAACATCAAAAGCTTGCGCCAACTCACCTGGAGTATCGTGTTGCATAGGAATAGTGACAATGTCTTTTTCAACACCCAGATGTCCGACACATACTTCTGAGAATTTTTCAGCCAACCCTTTAAAGATTGCCCAATCACTCTTAGATTCCCATGCTGGATCAACTGCTTTTGATAAAGGATGGATAAACGGATGCATATCTGAAGTATTCAAATCATTTTTCTCATACCAAGTCGCTGTTGGCAACACAATATCTGAATACAAACATGTGGTTGACATACGGAAGTCTAAAGTCACCACTAAATCAAGTTTTCCTTCAGGGGCTTTTTCGTGCCATTTAACATCTCTTGGCAACTCTTTGCCCATCCCTGCAAGGTCTTGGCTCATCACGGCATTCTGAGTACCCAGTAAATGTTTGAGCATGTATTCATGACCTTTACCACTAGAACCCAAAATATTTGAACGCCAAATAAACATATTTCTTGGAAAGTTTTTAGGATCATCTGGATCCTGACAAGAAAACTCTAAATCTTTAGATTTTAATTGTTGAACTACATAGTCAGCCGATGACATACCTGCTTGCGCAGCTTGCTTAGTTAGCTCTAATGGGTTTTCCTTCAACTGAGGACATGAAGGCAACCAACCCATTCTTTCTGATCGTGTATTACAGTCAATTAGGGAATAATTATCCCAGTCTTTCTTGTCTGCTAATGGCGAAATCAATTCATTAATTTCTAATTTCTCATAACGCCATTGATTGGCGTGATTATAAAAGAATGAAGTGCCATTCATGTGACGTGGTGGGCGCTGCCAATCTAGACCAAATGCCAATGGCAACCATCCTGTTTGAGGACGGAGTTTTTCTTGGCCAACATAATGTGCCCAGCCGCCACCAGATTTACCGACACAACCACACATCATCAGCATATTCATGATGCCACGGTAGTTCATGTCCATGTGATACCAATGGTTCATAGCAGCCCCAATGATAATCATTGAACGACCGCGTGTTTTATCTGCATTTTCTGCGAATTCTTTGGCGATGCGAATCACCGTGTTTTTATCAACACCAGTGATTTGCTCTTGCCAACCAGGCGTATATGGTTGGTCATCGGCATAATCTTTGGCGCAATTTTCATCACCTAAGCCACGATCCACACCATAATTAGCCATCATTAAATCAAATACTGTGGCGACATATTTATCGCCGTCTTTGGTTTTGATTTTACGCACAGGAATTTTGTGTTTGATTATATCTTCATGATCGGTGTGCTGGAAAATTTCATGTTCATGTTCTTTATTAGCAAAATAAGGGAATGAAACTTCAATCACTTCATCGTGCTTATCAATTAAGGTTTTAACTGGCCAAATTTCTGAACCATTCGTATTGTCTTTGGTTTCAAGATTCCATTTGCCCTTTTCACCTTCTTTTTTATCTTCCCAACGAGAGCCAATGGTTCCATTAGGAACAACCAATTTATCGGTATTCTCGTCAATCAAAATTGATTTCCAGTCGGCTTTCTTTTGCCCTGCCAACTCTTCAATATCACTGGCACGCAATGTACGTGTTGCTACATAACCTGTTTCATGTTCATCCAAGCAGATTAAAAATGGCATATCCGTATAGGTACGGCAATAATCATCAAAATATTGACTGACATTATCGCGGTGAAACTCAGTTAGAATAACATGACCCATGGCCATAGCAAGAGCAGCATCTGTGCCTTGTCTGGCTGGCAACCATTCATCGGTTAACTTAGCTACTTCTGAATAATCAGGAGTTACTGATACAGTTTTAGTGCCTTTGTAGCGAGTTTCTGTGAAGAAATGCGCATCGGGAGTTCTGGTTTGAGGGACGTTAGAACCCCAGGCAATAATATAAGATGAATTGTACCAATCGGCACTTTCTGGTACGTCTGTTTGTTCACCCCATGTTTGTGGAGATGATGGTGGCAAATCGCAATACCAATCATAAAAACTGAGACAAGCACCACCAATCAAAGACAGATAACGTGAACCAGCGGCATAAGAAACCATGCTCATTGCAGGTATTGGAGAAAAACCAACCACTCTGTCTGGGCCATATTCTTTAATCGTATGCACATTGGATGCCGTGATGATTTCATTCACTTCATCCCAATCAGCACGAACAAATCCACCTAAGCCACGAACTTGTTTATAAGAATTGGAATCTTCTTTGTCATCCATGATGGACTTCCAAGCCAATACAGGATCAGAGTATTTTTCCTTAGCCTTGCGCCACAAACGCATTAAACGACCACGAATCATCGGATATTTCAAACGTGTTGCGGAATACAAATACCACGAATAACTGGCGCCACGAGGACAACCACGTGGTTCATGATTAGGCAAATCATCGCGTGTACGTGGATAATTGGTTTGTTGGGTTTCCCAAGTGACCAAACCACGTTTAACATAGATTTTCCAACTACATGAACCCGTACAGTTCACACCATGGGTTGAACGCACGATTTTATCATGCGACCAACGGTTTCTATAAGCACGTTCCCAACCACGATCTTCGTCAGTTGTGATGCCGTGACCTTCAGCAAATGTTTCTGGCTTTTTCTTAGTTAAATAAGTTAGCCTATCTAAAAATTGACTCATAATTTAAACCCCTCAGTTTAATGTAAATATTTTTCGTCATTCCCGCGAAGGCGGGAATCTGTTTATTCTCCATGTCTTTCAGGAGATTCCCGCCTTCGCGGGAATGACGGTGTCTTTATTTATGGATTGTGGAACTCTGCACTTTTACGCATATAATAAAACCAGTTTAATACCAAACAAACCGCATAGAATATGGCAAAACCATACAATGCATATTGTGGAGTTGTGGCTTTAATCTGTTCACCTAAAATCTTAGGAATTAAGAATGCACCATAAGCAGCAATCGCAGCAGTCCAACCCAGTACAGGTCCTGCTTGTTCTTTATCAAAGATAGTTGCGATGGTTTTAAAAGTTGATCCATTTCCAATACCTGTTGCAGTAAATAGTAATAAAAACAACAATAGAAAAGGCACAAAATAGTCTTGTGGAGTAGCACTCGCATAAGCCAGTTGCATGTAATAAGCTACGCCTAACGCAGAACCAATCATGGCAATTGAAACCCATTGAGTCACACGTGCACCGCCCAATTTATCAGCAATCATTCCACCTACTGGACGAATTAATGCTCCAATAAAAGGCCCCATCCACGCATACATCAATGCACTTGGGCCAGCTGGGTTCGCTGTATTGTGAGTCATCACTCCATCAACCATTAAATGTTGATAGCCAAATATCACCTTAATTGAAAGACCAAACCCTACGGCATAACCAATAAATGATCCAAAAGTCATGGTATAAATAACAGTCATAACCCATGTGTGCTTATTTTTGAAAATTTTGTATTGTCTGGTTAGATTTTTACCAATTTCACCAGGAATCATTTTCAACAAAAATACAGTTAAGATAATAACAATGGGTAACACTATAAACTTATCCAAACCCACACTAAGCAACAAATACAAACCAAATGCTGCAGTTAGTAAACCAATAGACAACATAAGAATAATTTTTGCAAAGGCCGAAATGGGTGAACCGATGTCTGGTGAAACATGTTCATCGCGTATATTGTTCATTCCGAACCAGGTAGCAAACGCCAATGGCACCAATAATATCAACCAAACAAAACCCGCATTATGAATAAAGGTTTCTGTTCCTGCTGGAATCTTCCCAACCAATGTTCCACTGGTGGTTTGAAGAATCATTGGATCCCCACCAAACAAAGCAAAAGTCATTACTAGAGGAATAACCACTTGCATAGTAGTAACACCAAAGTTACCAAGCCCGGCATTCATGCCCAGTGAATAACCTTGTATTTTTTTAGGAAAGAAGTAAGAAATGTTACTCATAGATGAAGAAAAGTTACCACCGCCAATACCAGATAATAACGCCCATAGTTGGAACTGCCACATTGGTGTATCTGCTGATTGTAATGCAAAGCCCACACCAACTGCAGGAATCATTAATAAGGCAGTTGTCAAAAATATGGTGTATCTACCACCAGCTATTCGAATAAAAAAAGTAGATGGTATTCTTAAGGTTGCACCTGATAAACCAGCAATTGCACCCAGTGTGAATAGTTGTGATTTTTCAAATGGAAAACCTAAATTCAACATTTGAATCGTAATGATACTCCAGTACAGCCAAACAGCGAATCCTGCTAACAATGCTGGTATTGAAATCCATAGATTTCTTGTGGCAATACTCTTGCCGGTGGAATTCCAGAATCCTTCGTCTTCAGGATTCCAATTTCTTAAGTCTTTAGCCATGATAAGCTCCTCTTATAATTAAAATGCCATTCTTACTCATGCAAGAATGGCGGTTATTTTTATTCATTTAATATTTTCTAATTCTGGTAAATATTTAGATTTATCTGGATGAGATTTCTTTTCTGATCTTAGAATTGCAAAGTGCATCCAAATCAGCGAAACCGCAATAATAACTGATAGCAACATAAAGCAACTGGTCCAGACACCAATGTGATCATTCATAATACCGAAAGTAATAGGCAAGATAAAACCACCTAAACCGCCAATTAAACCTACAATACCGCCAACTGAACCAACATTGTCTGGAAAGTAATGCGGAATATGTTTGTAAACAGCAGCTTTACCCAGTGACATGAAGAAACCCAGAATAATGGTCATGGTTACAAATAACCACAAAGGGATAGTGATGTTAAATTCGATTGGTCCGTTGATTCCTGCAACTGTATAATCTGTAGCAGGGTATGACATAATAATAGTAGTGATTAAAGTCACAATAAATGTCCAATACATAATGGTTCTGGCGCCAAATTTATCTGATAACCAACCACCCAAAGCTCTAAATACGGCACCTGGCAATGCATAAGCAGCTGCCAACATACCTGCTGTTGCCAACTCTAATCCATAAGCGCCGACATAATATCTAGGTAACCACAAAGCCAATGCAACATAACCACCAAAAACAAAGAAGTAGTACAATGAAAACCTCCAAACAATTAAATGTTTAAGTGGCTTCATTTGTTCCATGAATGGTCTTGCCTGTTGTTTTACTCCTGAGTGAGCTGGGTCAGTTTTACTGAACAAAAAGAATAGAACGCCAGTAACTGCTAATACGGACGCATAAACATAAACTACTGAACGCCATTCACCACCCATTGCAATCAACAGAATCGGTGCGCCAAAGTTAGTTACCGCCGCGCCGACATTACCAGCACCAAATATACCCAATGCAGTTCCCTGTTTGTGGTCTGGATACCAAGATGAGACATAAGCGATACCCACAGCAAATGAACCACCCGCCAAACCCAAACCCAGCGCACCAACCAAATACATAGGATAAGTATGTGCATAGGTTAAAAAGAATGCAGCCAATGCCGAAGTCAACATTTGTAGACTAAAGATGATACGGCCACCATATTGGTCAGTCCATATCCCTAAAAATATACGGCTTAATGAACCTGTTAAAATTGGAGTTGCCACCAAAAGACCAAATTGAGTATCACTTAACCCCAATTCTCCTTTGATTTTAATCCCGATGATTGAAAAGATTGTCCATACGGCAAAACACACTGTAAAAGCCAAGGTGCTTAAAGTTAAAGCCTTGGTTTGTTCACCCGATGTTACATTGTCTAAATTTTTCATAAATAACCCCTTGCCTCTTTCATAGAATATAAATGTATGAGGGTATTCTATGCATCTAAGCAATTATTGACTTGACCCAAGTCAAAAATCGATAGTTAGTGCAATTATTTTAAATTTAAGTAAAATATAAAATCTATAACCCAATCTATAAATTGAATGAACCAATTACTAATTTTACTGTGTCAATCTATTCATGCTTTTCAAAAAGAAAGAGGAAGTTTGTGTCTGTACCTTTCGACCAAAGATGAATACAGTCTGGAACAGTTAAATCAATGCTTCCAGAAGAGTGATTCTTTGATTAAAGAAGTATTAAATTTTTGTTCAAAAAGCAATGAACAATGTAAAAGCCTAAATTCCGAACAACTCAAAAGTTATAAAAAACTGGAAAATATATTCAATGGGTTTACCCATAAAGCCAGTTTTAGAAACAATCCATTGAACATTGATACTGATACAATAAACGTCAGTGTTTATGATGTCACACCTTTATATACCCATTCAATTATCATTCATTTAACATACGTTTTAACCGAATTGGCACTGTTCAGCAACAACAATAACCCATCTGAAATCAGCGCCCTATCAAACTTCATCAATTGGAAAGAAAGAATTGGTAGAGAACGAGCATTGGGCATAGTAGGTTTTGCAATGAATGAATTTATTTCTGAACAATTTACCAAAGATTTTAATATATTGCTGAGCGAACAGAAGCTCAACCAAAGATCATTCTTGGCTTTGGCAAGCATAAGACAAAAGAGCTTATTTGATTCTAAATTTATCAACAATGCTAGTATTGATGCCGTTCACGAGAAAATGGAAGCTGATGAAATTCCAACAGTAAATGCTACAAATTGGTATAAACTGGTTACTGGAAAGATGGATATGATGCATTCCATAGAACTGGAACTCATCAAGCAAATGGACCAACAAAATTCTGCTACTATAAATAGTTTCAGGTCACTATTAGAAGACAAAGAACGTTCGCTTATTCTAGATTTTCCTTTTTTTAGAAATTTATCAGAAGAAACGATCCATGAGCTCTTTAAATTAAGCAGTATTAAAAACTACAAAAAAGGCAGTTTATTGTTTTTAGAAGGAGAACCGGCTTCGCGTATCTACGTCATTTTAAGCGGTTGGGTTAAAATATATAAATCCACTCCCAATGGTGATGAAACAGTTGAACAAATGCTATCCACTGGCAACCTAGTCATTGAAACTTCAATTTTCACCAATGATAAATATTTTAGCAGCGCACAAATTAGCAATAAAGCAAAGTTAATGTCATTTCCAGCATCCATTTATAGAAATTTGCTCAACAAAGATTTAGCTTTGGCGTTGAATTCATTGAAATATTTATCACAGACATCAAGAACTTACTTAAATCAAATTGATAACAATCGACTAAAATCATCGAAAGAACGGGTCGGGTGGTTTTTACTGAAACAATTCATCGAGCAAAAAAATCCCAATACTATTTTATTGCCGTATGAGAAAACGATTATCGCTTCGTTATTAGACATGAAGCCTGAAACATTTTCTCGATCATTGAAATCTTTTAAAAACAAAGGATTATCGACTGAGAAACATCAAATTCAAATTAAAGACATCAAAGTTTTGTGCCATTACTGTGATGCAGATTTAGCCACCCATTGCCAATTTAAAAACAAACATGACTGTAAATTCAAAAATAAATAATAAAAATGTATTGATAAGTTATCAACAAGCACTTGAAATAATCAACGCAGTTGCCAACAATCACCGCGACCAATCCACTGAAATAATTAAATTAATAGATGCAAAAAATCGATTAATCGCCAGTGATATATTATCGCCCATAAATGTGCCCTCATTTAACAATTCGGCCATGGATGGCTTTGCGTTGAAAAGTCATGTTATCAACAGTGTCATTAATGTAAAAGGAGAGGTCACACTCAAAGTTACTGGCAGTGTTCAAGCTGGTGATCAAGCCGAAATATCCATCAACAGTAACCACGAATTGTTTGCTTGGGAAATAATGACCGGCGCACCTGTTCCTGATGATTTGGATGCGGTTATTCAAATCGAAAATGTTATTATTTCAAAAAAAAATGGCAATAAATATATTACTATTTCGGAGTTAATCAAACAAGGAAGAAACATCAGAAAATTGGGGACGGATTATCAAATCAATCAATCCGTGACAAATAAATATACGATTATTCAAGCCCAGCATATCATGGCACTGGCAACAGTTGGGGTTAAGAATATTGATGTTGTACCCAAAGTAAAAATCGCTATATTATCAACAGGAAATGAACTGGCAAAAAAATCCAGCGATTCACTAAACTCTGGTAAAATTTTCAACTCTAATCAACCCTTTCTTCATGCCTATTGCCAAGAACTCAATTGCCAACCAGTTTTCGTAGGTCGATGCAAAGACAAGATTGAAGATTTTGATAAACTGATAGACACCGCTCTCTCAAAAAATGTAAAAATCATTTTTTCAACAGGTGCCGTTTCAATGGGAAAATACGATTTCATTCCTCAAGCTTTATTACAACGTGGTGCCAAAATTCATTTCCATAAAGCCAAAATCAGACCAGGAAAACCCATTTTATTCGTGGAACTTCCTGATGGAACCATCTATTTTGGCCTCCCAGGCAACCCTATAGCTGCAGCTTCTGGTATGCGGTTCTTTGTTTCCCCTTTTATCCGTACAATGCTGGGGTTTCCCAAAGAAAAACCAATCAAAGCTAAATTACTGCACAATATTGATAAAAAACAAGGGTTCAGAACTTTTGCAAAAGCTTATGCCGATATTGATGAACAAGGACAACTGTGTGTTAAAATGTTACAGGATCAAGGCTCGTATCAGTCACGCTCATATGCTCAATCAAATTGTTGGTTGATACTTCCTGAGGACAGAGACAATATACAGTCAGGAGAAGTTATTGATATAGCCCCTATGGTTCCAAAACAAATGTTTTTTAAATGAAAATAGCCGGAATCGTCTTGGCTGGCGGACAGTCAAAACGCATGGGACAAGATAAATCCATGTTAAAAATTCAGAACAAAACATTGTTACAACACACTTCGGATATTTTATCTAAATCTGGTATAGAAGATATATATACCAGTGGTGGCGAAGATGGAATTCAAGACAAACACCCTGACAAAGGTCCCGTTGGTGGAATATTAAGCAGTTTACTTGCACTCAATGAACATACACACCTGCTATTTCTCCCTGTTGACATGCCATTAATCACCCAACTAATTATTCAAGAATTGATGAATATAAGAAAGAATGATCTACAACATTTTGAGAACAACAATTTTCCCTTAATCATAAAAAACAACAGAAGCACACGGGAAGCTCTAGAAGACCAAATTAAAAACAACAAATTATCTATTCATGAATTATTACAAGCAGTAAATACAAAGATACTAATACTGAATCACAAACAAGAACTGTTTATGAATACAAACACGCCGCAACAGTGGGAAATGGCTACTCGCAGGCTTCTAGAACTACAACCGTAATATTGTCTGAACCACCACCTTTTAGCGCAGCAATAATCAACTGATCAACAATTTCTTGAGGATGAATATCCTTACTCAACAACTCTTCAATCATTTGATCTTCAACCTCTTCAGTTAAGCCATCACTACAAAGTAAATATTTATCTCCAATATTGATATCTCCTTCAGACAAAGAAACCCTAATTTCAGAGTTATCAGTAACACCTAAGGCTTGAGTAACTACATTTCGATGTGGGTGTGTTCTGGCCTGTTCTTCAGTGATTAAACTTTGATCAACCAACTCTTGAACATAGGAGTGGTCTGTTGATATTGGTTTCAATTTTTCTTCAGAAAATTTGTATATTCTACTATCGCCAACCCAAGCAGAATAATAACGGTTATCTTTAAGGGTAAAGACAACGATGGTAGTTCCCATAGGTAGATCACCACCACGCTCATAAGAACTATCAATAATTAATTGATTGGAATTAATAATACATTGTTTTAACGTTTCGCCAGATTTGTATTCGTGTAATATAGAATCTCTTGCCATAGCACTCGCCAACTCGCCGTGATCATGACCTCCCATTCCATCTGCTACCAACCAAATTTTGTCATCTGAGCTAATCCCATAAGTATCCTCGTTATGGTCTCTCTTTATTCCAGTATGGGTCCCATGTCCAATTTTAAAGTTCATATAACTATTATTTTATAATGTTAAATAACATTCTATCATCAAATCCCAACTGATTAAAACAATTGTTGGGAATAAAATGGCTTTGCAAGGCAATTATCTACCAATAAAAAAATTGTTTCAGTTTGATTGCTGCTCTTTCCACTGTAATAAATTTTGATATACATAAATATTTTCTACATATCGAACTGCTGTTTTACCATCTATTTTTCTACCCTTAATATCATTCAAAAGAGGCAAAAATAATTTTACATCTTCCCACAAATCAGGACTTTGCCCAGCTCTTTGAGCAATTATCCTGGCCTTTTCTAAGTTTCCATACCCCAAATTATAGGCTGCCAAAGCAAAACTGGTTTTATCGGGGTCTTGAATTCTTTCTGGAACCATTTTTTTCATTTTGAAAAAATGTTTAACTCCCCCCCTAAGACTTTGAAGTGGGTCAAATCTATCAGTTACACCCTGCTCTTTCGCCACATCCTTGGTCAACATCATTAAACCCTTCACTAAAGTGGGTGAAATAGCCTTAGGGTTCCAATGAGATTCTTGATAACTGATAGCCCCCAAAAAAACAGGGTTAATATTCAGCTCATTGGCCACTTGATAGATATAAGACTTAATTTTAGGCCATCTATTCTTGTAATTCTTTAAAAAATTGACTGTATCCGCAGGTTTACTATTGGGCAGCGACTTAACAAGAAACTCTTTGTATCTCTGCACTCTATTTTGTAATTTATAATTACCAATAAACGTATCCAATTTTCCTTTAAATGACAAATCCAACTTATTTCGCATATAAAAAACCAAATTGTGTGACTCTGACAACTTTTGACCAATCCGCAACTTAGGAATATACGAACCATAAATAGCAATGATATTGTCATCCGCCAAGGTATAATCAAAAGTACCTTCTGTCACCATCTGTAATAATTCATATAAAGGGATATTATCTTTTGTTTCGATTTTTGTTTTGAACTTCTCGGATAAATCATTTGCAATAGCAACATAAGATGAACTGTTGATAATAACACCAGAATAATCCTTTAGAAAATTTAGAGATTTAATTTTAGGCTTTCGATAAGAACTGATAAGTCGAATACTAGTACTGTCATACTCTAATGAAGCAATGTACTTCTCTTCTCTTTCTTTTGTGTGGGTAAAATTTGCACCAGCAATATCTATATTGTAACCATCAAATAAATCAAATAAATTATTATTAGAAGGAGCGACAACCACCTTCAACTCAAGATTGTTCTCTTCACAAAAGCGATTTAAAATATCGTACTCAAGGCCAATTATACCATCCAAAGAATTGTAATAAGTCAATGGACTTGGTCTGGTTACCCAAGTTAAATACCCTCTATCTTGTATCTTTTCCCATTGATTTAAACTGTTTTCAGGACTGATTAAAAACAACCCTGCAAATAGCAATATAAGAATTCGTCCATAATATTTATGAAATAATAGGTTACGCAAATTTTCTCAAATGAAGGAACAAATAATAGTCTAACTTGCATTTATCAAATTTGAAAAGAATTTTCGGATAAATTTAGGTATAATCGCATTTCTTTTAATCAGAATTTAATATGAAAGCAAGCGGTTTTATTCTCAGATGGTTATTTGCAATACTGTTGGTATTGATTACTTACAACCCAACTCATTATTCATTGTTTCACTGGTTATGGCCTTTTACGAACGAACAATTGCCATTAAAGATATTGACAATTTTAGTCATGTTGGTCATTTACTTAATATTTTTTAGAGCCACATTTCGCTCAATTGGCCTATTGGGAATTATTCTAGCCTTGGCCGTCAGTGGTACACTGGTCTGGCTATTTATCGATCAAGGATGGATGAGTGTTGACAACTACACTGCATTAACATGGATATTATTGATTGTAATCGGTACAATACTCGGCATTGGAATCTCCTGGTCGCACATACGCAAAAAACTGACCGGACAATTTGACACAGATGACGTAGAGGACTAAAAAATGAATAGCATAAACACCCCTGTTTCTCCAGGCGAAGTACTGGACAAAATCACCATATTGGAAATTAAAGCAGTTAATATACAAGATCCAACAAAGCAAAAAAATGTCAAACGTGAACTGAATATATTGTTGAAAACATGGAATGAGAATGTAGAATCATCCGATAAAATAACCGATTTAAAACAACAACTTAAAAACGTAAACCAAGACCTTTGGAATATTGAAGACGATATCCGCATCAAAGAATCCAAACGAGAATTTGATGATGAGTTCATTCAAATAGCACGCAGCGTATACGTAGAAAATGACAAAAGAGCAGCCGTTAAGAAAGCTGTTAATTTATTCTTAGGTTCAGAACTAATCGAAGAAAAATCCTATGAGGATTATAGTTAATTGAAAATGGATAATTGAAAGTTGAAAACGAACAGAGTTACTTAATTTTTTTCGGAATTGGAGCTTTAGCCCCGCTAGTTTAGGCTAAAACAACTTGCCCATTAAGGAAGTTCTGATAAATAGAAAACTCTCAGGCTTTCAACGATTTTCAATGTCAAAAAAGATTATTGCAAAGATAGTCATTCCACCTTAAAATAATCTGATGCAGAGATTGGAAATCGCTGGAAGCCTGAGAATTCTCTATTTATCAGAGCTTCCTTAAGTAGCTATCCCACACACTTACAGAGTTTTCCTACAAACATATAGGCATTTCGCCATTGGAAACAAGAATATAACTGTCTAATATGCATGATTTTATCCCATAAAATCATGACTACAGCACGCAAATACAAAATATCATTAACTGACACACCCTATTACCACGTCGTTACCCGTTGTGTACGTCGAGCATTTTTAGCAGGATTTGACAAACCCACTAAAACCTCTTTTATGCGTATCATCCCTGATACTTACCCTCATCCATGAGGGCTTACGTGAAAATTCTTTCCTGAAGAATTTTTGAACACCGTAGGCAATGGATCGTGGATAGAATGATGTTTTTGTGTGAAGTATTTTCAATTCATATTTGCTCGTATGCTGTAATGAGCAACCATTACCATATCGTTTTAAAAGTATCTGAGAATAAAACATGGACAATAGATCAATCTCTCAGAACATGGAACAAACTATACAGTCTGCCCTATCTTTGTGAAAAATATCTTCGTGGTGAAATTCGCACCAAAGCAGAACACAGGCAAGTTAAAAAGATGGCTAAAAAATACCGCAAAAGATTGATGAACATCAGTTGGTTTATGAAGTGTCTAAACGAATACATCGCCGTAAAAGCCAATGCAGAAGATAATTGTAAAGGTCATTTTTGGGAAAGTCGATTCAAGAGCCAAGCCCTTCTTGATGAAAGAGCATTACTCACTTGCATGGCCTATGTTGATTTAAATCCAATCAGAGCGGCGATGGCACAAACACCAGAAACCTCAGATTACACCTCAATCCAAGCACGAATTAAAAATGATAAGGTCAATCTCTTAAACTTTGGAAATAAGGCCATCCCTTACTATCTTTCAGATTACATTACACTGGTAGATTACACAGGTAAATGTGTACGCCCCAACAAACGGGGATATATTTCCGATGATATTCCTGATATTCTTAAGCTCCTCGAAATCGAACCCGACACATGGGTTGAAGAAATGAAGCAATTTAGAACCGATGGTATTACCGCTGTTGGTACGGTTTCGCAATTAAAAGCCTTTTGCCAGAGTGTAAAGAAGAAATTTAGTGTCGGTTTACAAATCCCAGCTTTAGAATAGCCACCATTCACAAGTTTTTTTATCCAGCAATCTATTGTTGATGTATAGCTTTGTTTCAAATAAGTGAAATTCAGCCTAATTCAATAAAATCACTAAAATTCCGCATAAAAAATCAAAATCAACCTCCTCCAGAAACCCAAAAAGCCAAAATCGGTTAGATTTCAGCTTTTTGGTAAGCGCCTGTCCTTGTTCTTAACTCTTTATAGATGACTGTCCTTTGTATTGGCTTTGTATTGCTGCTAAGGATTTAACGGCTTAAAAATAACGGGTTTTATCTAAAAGGGTACTGACCCCAATAAGTCGGAAACTTGCCAACAATTACTTCTCTTTACCACAGAAATCACAATCACGTTTATCAACACTATTTTGTAAATACTGTTTTATTATACTTAAATTAAATTCGAACTGTTCATTGGTGATAACCTTGAAATCCTTATTTCTTATTTCTGAATTAATAAAATCTTTATATTTATTAGTTTCAAGAATTTTAATTTCAGTTTCTAAAACACAATACATATATTCTTCAATTGAAACTAGCTCTTCAAACCGTGAATATGTAGATAATATCTTCGCAATATTTGAAAATTTTACACTTTTTTCCAATACCCTAACAACTCGTGTATTCTCTTCATATCGAGACACTTCAATTTTACAGTACAAAATAACACTGAACAGAGAAATTATTACTACGACCAAGGCAATATTGGTTTTTTTTTGATTAATCATTTTATTAATTGTTTTCCATTAAAATAGTAATGTGTAGCTTCAGTACGTGTTTTTGAAGAATTGAAATTTGATCCGTAGTCTCGCGGCCCATCAAAATCCACCAATATTCCACCTGGCACACTGTTACTCATTTTTTTAAATTTATTTACGTAGCGAGTACAATTTCTATACCTAGCTCCAATAACAACAGCGTAAACTGTTTCTCTACCACCAAATATCCAGTTTATAAACCGATTACTATCAGTTATAACAGGAGGATTAATTGATTGGAAAATAAGGAGTCAGTACCCTTTAATTTCATGCTATTCCCACAAGCTTCATATTAAATTTGTCGAAGCTGTATGCTCATATTCAACTAATTTTAACGCAAATGAAATTCAAACACCACCCAAAACCAAATCAATTTTCTCCTTAACCCTATCAACCCTAACCAAATCCATCACTCCTTCTTTTAATACCTGACTGCCCCAGCGAATTTTATCGGGCTCGATCTTTAGAATTTCTCTGGCCGCTTGCTCAAAACAATCTACTGCCAGTTCTTGGTAATTATAAGCCCCACTTCGTTTGGCAGTGGTGGCTGCATGTAAACCTATCACAGGAGTTCGGGCAGAACTTGCTATGTGCATGGGACCTGAGTCTGGGGATATCACCAAGTCCACTTTTTTCATTAGGGCATACAGTTGTTTTAGGGTATCTTTTCCTGTAATATTGGTCACTGGATAATTGACTAAACTTTCTATTTCTTGGGCCGTTTGAATTTCATATTCGCTGGAGCCACCACATAAGATGACATTGGCTTGGTATTGTTCGCACAGATAATCAATGGCTTTGGCATAGTTTTGGTTTGACCAGTTGCGTAGTTTTTTGCTGGAGCATGGACTGATGATGGTATTTTTTTTCTTGGCGTCAATAAATTGTTCAACAAATTCTTCATCCGCGTTTGAAGTCGTGATATTCCACTCAAAAACCAAGTCTGTTATTCCCATTACTTTTACAAACTCCATAAAACCATCCAAAACATGTTGTTTTTCAACAGCTTGTATGCGTTTATTTAATCTAAATCCATGTAATTCACGCGCTCTTTTTTTATCAAATCCTATGCGGGTTTTGGCTTTAATTTTCCAAGCTACACGATTGGCTCTAAAAGATATTTGCATGTGCAACAATACATCAAAAACCCGATTGTCCAATTGCTGTTTTAATTGTTGATAACCTTTACGGCCTGCTTTTTTATCAAACAGAATAAACTCAACACCTTTCAAGCCTTTTAATAATTTGTACTCAAATTTTCCAATGACCCATGTTATTTTGGCTTTGGGGTAGGCTTTTTGTAAAGTAGCAACAACGGGCAACACATGGGTGACATCGCCGATGGCCGATAATCGCAAAATACATATTGATTTAATATCATTCATCACTGTCTTGATTTTCTTCGGATTGTTTGATTTTGGTTTTTAAATATAAATGAACAGCAATTAATTTTAATACAATGATTCCAACAACCACAGCAATAATTATTTTTGAATTTCCCATAAACTCTATTTCTAACGCCTAAAACGACAACATATTATCACAGTTTGATTACGCACAAATGTAAAACATGGTATCCTATCGCACTTTATTATTTAAGGGTCTAATCCCGATATAGAAACGGGAATTAGAGTGCAATCACACTTTCTATATCGGGATTAGGGCAAAACATCCATGCAAGATAACATCGCCAAAGTTAACCATAATTGTTGGATTATTAGCAATGATCAAGTTTCTGGTCGCATTAATTCTGATTGGTTCAGTGATACTTACTGGCTGAATCAAGGAAGGTTATTGGGAGCAAGTAGCGGCAGAGGCTCTGCTTGGATGGTGAAATCTGATAAAGAAAAGATGATGCTAAGACATTATTATCGTGGTGGAATCCCTGCCCGGTTCATCAAAGACAAGTATGTTTGGACTGGATTACTAAAGACCAGAAGTTTTAGTGAATACAAATTATTGGAAAAAATGATTGGACTGAAGTTACCTGTGCCAGAACCGATTGCAGCTCAGGCTTGTAAAAAAGGGTTGTTTTATGAAGCCAATATTTTAATTGCATATATCCCTCACGATGCGACTTTTGCAGCACTACTCAACACCGATGCGGATAAAAAAATCTGGCAGAATACAGGTAAAACTGTTGCCAATTTTCATAAGTTAGGCATCAACCATGCTGATCTTAATGCCACCAACATATTAATTCAAAAAGAAAAAGTTTTCTTGATAGATTTTGATCATTCAAAACAATGTAAACCGCGAAAAATGTGGCAACAAGCCAACCTGAAAAGATTAAAAAGGTCTATTGATAAATTAACCGATAGCAACCATATAACAAACAACCAAATAAAATGGCAATCTCTACTTGATGCCTATGACAAATCACTGAATGAATAAGATTAAGGACAAACTAAACCGCCCCATCAAAGATTTGCGAATTTCAGTGATGGACACTTGTAATTACCGATGTCCTTATTGCATGCCTGCTGATAAATTTGACGAAAACTATCAATTTCTAAAAAAAGAAGAGCGTTTGGGTTTCTTAGAAATTGAAAAATTGGTCAAAATATTTGCCAACTTTGGCGTGAATAAAATTCGACTAACAGGTGGTGAACCCTTGTTGCGAAGAAACTTGGATAGATTGATTAAATATTTAAAAAATATTGAAGGCATCGATGATATTGCTCTGACCACCAATGGCCAATTATTACAAAAACAATTGCCCAAATTGATTGATGCTGGACTTGATCGCATCAATATTTCTTTGGACACCATTGATGAGGATTTGTACTATCAAATGAGTGGTAATCGAGGACAATTACAGGTTGTGTTGGATGCCATAGACGCGGCGAGTGCTTCTTCTCTTAAAAGTGTCAAACTGAATTGCGTGGTTCAAAAAGGCGTCAATGACCATCAAATATTGCCCTTGCTTGAACGTTACCAAGACACCAATGTCGTGGTTCGGTTTATTGAATTCATGGATGTTGGCACCAAAAATGATTGGCAAAAAAGCAAAGTGATTGACTTCAAAGAAATCATAAAAATCATTGAAAGTAAGTGGCAAATTGAACCCCTTTCTGCCAATTATATAGGTGAAGTGGCTGAACGATATCGCTATAAAAATCATGCTGGAGAGATTGGTTTTATTTCTTCAATTTCCAAACCTTTTTGTCAAACATGTTCACGCGCGCGCATCTCTGCAGATGGTAAACTGTACACTTGTCTGTTTGCCCATACAGAACATGACTTAAAAAAATTAATACGCAGCAGTAATAATGACAAAGAGCTTGAAGCCACAATCCAAAATATTTGGCAAAATCGTGATGACAGATATTCTGAAATTCGCCATGAATTAACTGGCAACAAAGACAAAATTGAAATGTACGTGATTGGAGGATAATAATGAGCCTGACCCATATTGATCAAGAAAACAACCCAACCATGGTAGATGTTAGTGGCAAAAACATCACCAAAAGGACAGCTGTTGCCACTTCAACCGTGATTTTCCCCGAAGAAATTAAACATTATTTTAAAGACAAAGAGTTAATCACCAAAAAAGGCCCTGTCTACCACACAGCCATTATTGCAGGAGTCATGGCTGCCAAGAAAACCCATGAGTTAATTCCATTTTGTCATCCCATAGCCATAGAAAACTGCAAAATAACAATTAACACCAACTCTCAAGGCAATGCAGAAATTGTTTGCAGCGTATCATTGCACCACAAAACTGGTGTTGAAATGGAGGCTTTAACTGGTGCATCAGTAGCTGCTTTGACCATTTATGACATGTGCAAAGCCTTATCGCACAATATTGAAATTACAACCACCAAATTATTATCCAAAACGGGTGGTAAATCAGACATCAATCAAACCTAAATACGACCTAAACTTATGATACATTTAGAAATACTCTTCTTTGGAAAACTCAAAGAAATATGGAATACAAAAAAATTAACCATGCAAACCACAAGCAGCAATATTGAAGAACTTTATACAGAATTATTGACCAAGGCTTCGGAAGTTCCTCACAAAGCCAGTATTAAAGTGGCGATAAATGATGAGTTTGTTGATTGGAATTCTCAACTCAAGGACAATGACAGCATCGCTTTTCTACCACCTGCTTCAGGAGGTTAATGTGTTCTGCCTCAGTGATAAAAAAATTGATGATCAACAATTAAAACAACAAACACTGGACCCAAGTGCTGGTGGCTTTGTCTGTTTTGAAGGATGGGTTCGTGATAACAATCAAGGCAAGGATGTACAAAAATTGGCTTATGAGTCCTACCCAATATTGGCCGTAAAAGAAGGCAATAAAATCATTGCTGAGACCTATGAAAAATTTGATATTAAAAAAGCCTACTGCACACATCGAGTGGGATTGTTAGAAATCGGTGACATGGCTGTTTGGGTTGGTGTTTCTGCGGCTCACCGTGATGCGGCTTATAAAGCATCGAGATTCATATTGGATGAAGTAAAATCCCGTGTACCTATTTGGAAAAATGAAACTTGGACTGATGGTGAGTCGGGTTGGGTTGAACAGGAAAGCTAAATGTTCAAACTCCTAACAACTCTGTTATTTTTTTCTTCACAAATTCATGCCAATGAACCACCAACTGTGAAATTAATTGTCTTAGGCATCGCACAAGATGCTGGCTATCCACAATTAAATTGTTACAAACCCCATTGTATGCCTGCTTGGAAAGATGTTAAATTAAAAAAATGGCGACCAGTTTGGGGCTGATTGACACACAAAACAAAAAGAAATATTTATTTGAAGCCACACCTGATATTCGACAACAAATGTATAATTTACATACACTTGCACCAGATTCCAAATACACTTTGGGCGGCATATTTTTAACCCATGCACATATGGGACATTACACTGGGTTAATGCACTTAGGCAGAGAAGCGGCTGGATCTAAAAATACCAGTGTTTTTGCCATGCCAAGAATGAAACAATTCCTCGAAAACAATGGCCCCTGGAGCCAACTGGTTAAGTTGAAAAACATTGTTATTAAAGAGTTAGCCAATCAAAAGCAATTGAAATTGACCAATAATATTACAATCATACCAATACTTGTACCTCATCGAGATGAGTTCTCTGAAACTGTTGGTTACAAAATATTTGGCCCCAATAAAACAGTTTTATTTATCCCAGATATTAATAAATGGGAGAAATGGAATTTAGATATTATTGAAGAAATTAAGAAAGTTGATTATGCCCTTCTGGATGCAACATTTTATGCAAATGGAGAGATTCCGAATCGGGACATGAGTGAGATACCTCATCCTTTTGTAGAAGAAAGTCTTCAGTTATTTAAATCATTATCAAAGCCAGACAAAAGCAAAATAACTTTCATACACTTTAACCATTCATACCCTTTAATTGATATTCACAGTAATGCCTACAAAAAAATTATTTTACAAGGTTATCGAGTTGCGTCTGAAGGCTATACTTTTACTTTATAATACATCAAATTTCAAACGAATTGTAAACTTTTGTTATTATACATTGCTTGCGGATACCAACTCTTGTTAAATGATTATGAACATATATAATGAAAACCTAATAAAGTAATTGCTAATATTGAAAGAGTTAAAATGAAAGAAATAATACAGAAATTAAGAAAAGCAAAAATGGCACATAAAAGATGGGTAGGACATGCATCTGCACTGATAGAAGGCATTCCCATAGAGAAAGATCAAGTTCCCATCAATTATACCGATTGTGCTTTCGGAAGTTGGTATTACGATGAAGGCCAAAATCTATCTAGTTTACAGGAGTACAAAAATATAGAAGATCCACATACAAAATTGCATGTAATTTATATGGAAATATTTAAGATTTTGTTTGAAAAGAAGAAAGTATCCTTTTTTGGGAAATTAATTGGAAAATCAGCCACAATCAGTGAGGCAGACAAACAATTAGCCAGAGCCAAATTTAGAACATTAGAAGAGGTTTCTAAAAGTATCGTCAATAAATTAGACACTTTAGAAGCCAAATTAAAACAGCTAGGGGAGCAAGAGGTAGCGAAACTGTTGTGAATCAATGCTATTCCTAATGTATGAATTTAGTTATTAAATATCCTTTTAAATAGTTCACTAACGTAAATATCAGGGTTCAACTTTTCTTTTCAGAGCAAGAAAATATATAAAAACCAACACTAAGCCTGTATAATCGCGGGCTTTCTAGTATTCAATAAATTTAAAATTATGATAGTTACAGCAAATATTGGCATCCAATTTGGTTCTAAACCACTTTTCGAAAACATTTCCATGAAATTCGGCAATGGCAATCGCTATGGTTTGATTGGCGCCAATGGTTGTGGTAAATCAACCTTGATGAAAATCATCACCGGTGAGTTAAAAGCCTCAACAGGAACAGTTTCTTTTGATGAAAATGATAAGGTAGGTGTCTTGGGTCAAGATCAGTATGCTTTTGAGGAATATTCTGTATTGGATACGGTGATCATGGGCGATAAAGCTTTGTGGGCAATTAAGGAAGAGCGAGATCGTATTTACAACCTACCTGAAATGTCAGATGAAGATGGCATTAAAGTAGCCGATTTAGAAACTGAATTTGCAGAGATGGATGGCTATTCTGCAGAAGCACGTGCTGGCGAGTTATTAATGGGTTTGGAAATTGAAGAAGATCAACATTACGGACTGATGAGTGAAGTAGCTCCTGGTTGGAAATTGCGTGTATTGTTGGCACAAGTTTTGTTCTCTAATCCTGATTTCTTATTGCTTGATGAGCCAACCAATAACTTGGATATCAACACGATTCGCTGGTTGGAAGATACACTTAACTCACGTAAAGCGACCATGATTATTATCTCACATGATAGACATTTCTTAAATTCAGTTTGTACCCACATGGCTGATTTAGATTATGGTGCATTGCGCTTGTTCCCTGGAAATTATGATCAATACATGACTGCTGCAACACAATACAAAGAAAAATTGCAATCAGAAAATGCTAAAATGAAAACGCAAATTTCTGATTTAAAACAATTTGTTAGCAGATTTTCGGCCAATGCATCTAAAGCAAAACAAGCCACCTCAAGGCAAAAACAATTGGATAAAATCCAATTACATCACATCAAACCATCTTCTCGTGTCAATCCATATATCGTATTTGAAATGGAGAAAAAACTATTCCGAAATGCCATTAGTATTAAAGATATGAGCAAAGGATTTGATGGAATTAAATTGTTTAAGGATTTAAGCTTTACTCTTGAAGTGGGTGAACGACTGGCTATCATAGGAGCCAATGGCGTGGGTAAAACTACGTTATTGAATGTTATGACTGAATCTATTGAGCCAGATTCTGGCTCAGTTAAATGGTCAGAAAACAGTAATGTTGCCTATTTCAAACAAGACAATATTGCCGAGTTCAAAGAAAACATCACAGCTTTTGATTGGATGATGCAGTTCAAGCATAAAGATGATGACGAACAGGCTGTACGCAGTGTGATGGGCCGTTTATTGTTTTCAAAAGAAGATTCTCGCAAGAAATTAAATGTTCTATCGGGTGGTGAAAAAGGCCGCATGATGTTTGGTAAAATTATGCTACAAAAACCAAACATTCTATTTATGGATGAGCCAACCAATCACTTGGATATGGAATCTATTGAATCATTGAATTTAGCCTTAGAAAATTATGAAGGCACTTTAATCTTTGTCTCTCACGATAGACAGTTTGTATCCTCGATTGCTACCCGCATTAAAGAAATCGATAATGGAAAAGTTATTGATCATCGTGGTACTTATCATGAATATTTGGTTAAACAAGGGGTGCTTAACTCTTAAGTGGCAAGCTAAAATTGAAATTCAAAAACGTAAAGCAAATAAAATTTTCAACTAAAAGGTTGATTTTTATACTGGTCATTATTTTCTATTCGAATCTCTCTCTAGCATGGAATGCTGCAGGTCATCATCTAATGGCTGCAATTGCTTGGGATTTATTGTCAGTCCAGCAACAAGATTATTGGGCTGACATACTTGAACACCATCCACGTTTTAAGAAGGATTTTGAAAAAAACATCCCAAAATTCGTTAGAAAAAACCCAGAAACCTATAAAGAGTGGATATTTCGTCGAGCATCAACATGGCCAGATATTGCCAGAGGAATTCCCGCCAAGCAAAGAGATAAATTCCATCATAGTAATTGGCACTATATCAACTACCCCTTATTTTTAGATAAAAAAGTTAATACTAAATTTCTTAATCGCAGTACCAAATGGAAGGGTAAATTTAACAATAATCTAAATATCATTCAAGCCATCAAAGGCAATTTAGCAGTATTATCTAAGCAAGGCTCAACCAAGAAAGAAAAAGCCCTGGCACTGTCTTGGGTGCTACACTTGGTTGGAGATGCTCACCAACCATTGCACAGTACCGCCTTATTCTCTGAAAAATATTTTAAGAAAGGCGATCGCGGAGGCAATTCAATAAAGATTTCTGGACAAGGTCATATTACTAATTTGCACTGGTATTGGGACTCTAGGTTAGACACAACCACTTCATTTAGAATCATTGAATTAAAAGCAAAAAAGATCAGTGATAGCAATCAAATCATTGGTAAAAAACAACCCATTAAACGTTGGTTGAAAAATTCCCATGAGGTCGCCAAACACTATGTCTATACACAGATTCTATTGAGTTCACTTGCAACCCATGAAAAACAAAAAGAACCCCAGCCAACGGTGAATATATCTAACGATTATGACAAACAAGCCAGAGAAAAAGCGAAAATACAAATTTTCAATGCAGGCCATCAACTGGCAACTATTTTAAATAATATCCACCCTTAACTCTGTGACTTTTGGCACGGTAATTCACAGAGTAAATAGTATAGAATACTGGTCAATTAAATTAGGTCTACTCTCTCATGAAGAAAACTCTACTTTTCGCCTTAATCATTGTAATATCAGCTTGTCAACAATCTGAACAACCTGAGCCATCTATAACAAACGAAACTGCCGAAGTTAAAGATTCAAACCAAACGGCCAGACCTATTCCAAAAGGACAGTTATCGAAAGATATCGTACCAAGTCATATTACTTTAGAACTAACCATTGTTCCTGATGATGAGTATTTCATGGGAAAAACCACTATTTCTGCAACCATCAATAAAACTCAAAACAGTTATTATATTCATGGAAACTTGTTAAGTGTTGGTTCAGTCGAAATCAAAACTTCCACAGGCGAGTTAATAGAAGGAGAATACAAACAAGTCGATGACAGCGGAATCGCAAAAATCACGTTTCCAAAAATCATTGAAACTGGCGACATCAAACTCACCATAGACTACAGGGCCAAGTTCAATGAATCACTTGAAGGCTTATACCGCGTTAAAGATGGCGAGATCAATTATGCTTTTACCCAGTTTGAATCCATTTCTGCACGCTTGGCTTTTCCTGGGTTTGATGAACCAGCATTTAAAGTGCCTTTTGATGTTAGCTTGATTGTTAAAGAAGATCACGTGGCAATTGCCAATACTCCCGTTAAAAAAACAACACAACTGCCCAATGGCATGAAGAAAATCACATACATGACTTCAAAACCCTTACCTGCCTATTTGGTGGCTTTTGCAGTGGGTGAGTTTGATGTTGTTAAATGGGAAGATTTGCCCATAACTCAAGTCAGAAACAGAACTGTGCCTCTATCTGGTTTCGCTACCAAAGGCAAAGGTGTGAAGCTAAAGTATGCATTACAACATACAAAGGAAATTCTTGAAAGCTTAGAAAACTATTTTCAAATACCTTACCCCTATCTTAAATTGGACATTGTTGCTGTTCCTGATTTCAGTGCTGGGGCCATGGAAAATGCGGGTTTGATTACTTATCGAGAGCAACTACTATTACTAGATGATGACTCTTCACAAGATCAAAAACGCAGATACATGATGGTACATGCCCATGAATTGGCTCACCAATGGTTTGGAAACTTGGTCACGCCTAATTGGTGGAATGACATTTGGTTAAATGAAGCCTTTGCTACCTGGATGTCATATACTGCTTTACAAAACACCTATCCGGACCAAGGTTTCGACCAAAGTATTATCAGTCGTTCACAAGGTGCGATGGCAAGTGATTCATTAATCTCTGCTCGTCAAATTAGACAACCGATAAAAAGCAATCACGACATAAGCTCTGCCTTTGATGGCATTACTTATTCTAAGGGTGCTGGCGTATTAGAAATGATAAATCAGTTTTTAACACCACAACAGTTCAGAAATGGCATCCACGATTACATGACCCAATTTGCTTTTAAAAACGCCAATGCCGATGATTTCATTCACGCCATTAGTAATGCCTCTCAAAACATTCCTGCAGACTTAATCAAGTCTGCCATTAATAGCTTTTTAGAACAACCTGGCATCCCTTATCTCAACATACAAAGCAGTTGTAATGATGGCATCAATAAAATCGCTTTAATACAAAGCCGTTATTTGCCCTTGGGTTCAAAGGGAACCTCTGATAGTACATGGAAAATACCGGCCTGTTTTTCCTATGAAATTGATGGAAAAAAATACAAAGATTGTGAAATCATCGATCAAAAGCAACAAGAATTCAACCTTTCAGGCAAAGGATGTGCTCAGTTTATTTTACCCAACGCGAATGGCTCGGGATATTATCGATATGCATTAAACGCTGACAATTGGAGTAATTTATATAAAAATTTAAGTCAATTGAGCACCAATGAATCCATTTCTTTGAATGACAGTTTTAGCGCTTCTGTTAACAATGGTTCAGTTAAGTTCTCAACCTTAATGCAAGTCGCTCCTATTATTGTTCAATCAAATCAAGACAATATTGCGACTGCTCCCATGTCCATGATAATCCATATGAAAAAGAAAGTAGCAAGTACTGTTGCCGACAAACAAAAACTGTCACAAATAGCCAATAACCTCTATTCAATACAATTGCAACGACTGGGTTTCCAAGCCAAAACCAATGACACTGTAGAAGACACAAAACTGCGCTCTTCGGTTATTGAATTTTTAGCCGATATTGGAAAAAATAAATCTTTAAGAGCCAAGTTAACCAAAATGGCTTATATCTACTCTGGTTATAATACAGATGGAAAATTGCATGAAGATTTGGTTGATCTCAACCTGTTACTATTGGCATTAAATATAGCTGTAGAAGATTCAAATCAGAAATTTACCGACCATTTAATTAAATTATTCGATCAATCCAATGATGGTACCATTCGTGGCCGCCTTCTTTCTGCCATTTCAGCTTCCAAAAACCCGAAATTTATCAAACAACTGTATGATTGGATTCTTTCAGAAAGATTAAGAGACAATGAAATTTACACCATACTTTTTACTCAAATTGCAGATGTACAGAAACAAGCCGGTATGTGGCAATGGGTTCAGGATAACTTTGAGCCTTTTAAAAACAGAGTCCCCATTTGGAGACAAGGAAGGTTACCATCTATAGGTTCTGAATTTTGTTCACTAGAAAAGAAACAAGAGATATTAGATTTTTTCAATCCAATCATAGAAAACCTTTCAGGTGGCCCAAGAATATTGGCACAGACCACTGAAAATATTGATTTGTGTATTGCAAAATTGGCACACGACAAACCTGAATTAAAAGCTTATTTGAATAGTGTTAAGCTCTAGCTCTTAACCAAGGCGAAACCCTATAACGATCATCACCAAACCATTGATGTAGATTATCTAGGGTTTCGACCACATGTTCAATACCAATAATATTGGCCCATGCCAATAAACCAATGGGATAATTCACCCCTTTTTGCATGGCCAAATCGACATCGTTTTCATTACACACCCCATTTTCAATGGCATCTCCAGCCTCATTAATAAGCAAACAGACTGTTCGCATTACAATTAATGCTGGCAAGTCTTCACAGACCAGCACTTGTTTATTTAATACTTGGAACATACCAACAATATGATTCTTAGTATCAACGGGACACTGCGAATCAAAAGAAATATGAATGATTGGACACTGTTTATAATCTAACATCAAATCAACTTGTGCCAAATATTTTTGATCATTGGATTCAACTCTTTGATTACAGGTTTGTCCATTGCTTAAATATAGGGCGCATTCTCCCACTTGAATACTTGGACCTCCTTCATGCTCAGTGGCAACAAAATATTTGCTGGATTTTATGGCTTGTTCAATTGAGTACAAAGGTGTTTTTTCTTTGCTCAAACTAACAAACTTGGGTGCTTTGTGTTGAGCTTGATAGTTTACAGTAGGTTTTTCAGAGCCATCGTATTTATAAAATCCTTCGCCTGTTTTCTTGCCCAATAAATTAGCCGATACCATTTCACTTTGAATCAATGAAGGACGATAACGCGCATCATAGTACATACTTTTAAATACGGTTTTGCTAACCGATAGATTAATGTCCATGCCAATTAAATCCATCAAAGTAAATGGCCCCATCCTAAAACCAGCCGAGGTCATCAATGCATCCATCGTTTGAGGATTAGATACTTGTTCCTGAAGTATTTTTAAGGCTTCACCATAAAAGGGTCTAGCTACTCGATTAACTATAAAACCGGGAGAAGATTTGGCTAAAACAGCTGTTTTATGCCAAAAATCACACAGTGCAACACCATCATTCAAGCTGGTCTGAGAAGACCTCAATCCAGCAACAACTTCTACCAATTGCATCACAGGTGCGGGGTTAAAGAAATGTAAGCCAATCATGTTTTCAGGTTTATTTAAACTGGCAGCAATGGCTGTTATTGAAATGGAAGAGGTATTACTAGCAAACAATGTGTTTTCATTGCATAATTCTTCTAAGTCTTTGAAAAGGCTTTGTTTTATTTCCAATTTTTCGACAATGGCTTCGATCACCAGTTGACTAGCTGATAATTGATTCAACTCTGAAATCACAACAATATTGTCTATTATTTGTTGTCTAAACTCTGGTTTGATTTTCCCTCGTTCAACACGCGATAATAGTCGATTTGCCATTGTTTGTTTAGCTGAATTGGCAAATTCATGGTTCAAATCGAACAAGAAAACCTGATGCCCGTGACTTGCAGCCACTTCGGCAATACCAATGCCCATGGTGCCTGCACCAATCACTCCAATATTTTTAAACTTGTTTAACACCTGATTTAACAACCTTTAAAACGGGGTTTTCTTTTTTCTCCAAAGGCATCAACACCTTCTTTAAAATCATGACTCAAACCCATTATTCTTTGTACATCTCGTTCGGCATCCAGTTGCTCATCATAGGTATTGCTGTATGATTTTTCTAAAAGCTCTTTGGTATTGGCTAGTGCCAAAGTTGGTCGTGCTGCAACAGTTTTGACCAATTGCTCAACCGCATCAAAGAATTCATCATCAGCATAACTGGCATAAATCATTCCCATATTTACAGCATCATTGGCCTTAACAGGTATAGCCAACATGGTTAGTGCCTTGGCACGTGCAAGTCCAACCAATTTAGGCAATATCCAACTGCCATTGCAATCAGGCACCAATCCCACTTGAGAGAATGACTGAATAAAACTGGCAGATTCGGTGGCCACCACAATGTCACAATTCAAAGCTATATTAGCACCAGCGCCAGCGGCTACACCGTTGACTGCACAAACAATCGGTGTGCGAATGGTTTTTAATATTCTTAGATTGGTGTTGTACCCTTTCTCCAAAGTTTCACCTAAGTCCATTGGTTTGTCAGTTTTACGTTCTCCTAGGTCTTGTCCAGCACAAAATCCTCGCCCTGCTCCAGTAATCAAAACACAACGCAAATCATCGTTACGGGAAATGATTTTGAGTATTTGATAAAACTCATCGTGCATGGTTTTAGAAAAAGCATTCAATCTATCTGGGCGATTCAATTCAATGGTGGCAATATCGTTTTTAATAGACAAATTAATTGTTTTATAAGTCATATTCACAATTTGTTATTTAGGTGGTTAAAGATTATACTAGTTTGCATGAAAAATATCTATGAAATTGATGGTGTAAAACCCGTGATTGACCCAAGTAGTTATGTACATCCAACTGCAGTTATCATTGGCTCTGTACAAATTGGAAAAAATTGTTATATAGGCCCCAATGCATCAGTACGTGGCGATTATGGCACTATAATCTTCGAAAATGGCGTTAATTTCCAAGATGGATGTATAGCACATGGTTTCCCTAATGGAATTACTCTAATTAAAGAAAACGGGCATATTTCACATGGTGCTGTAATTCACGGCTGTACAATTGGTAAAAATACAATGGTTGGCATCCAGTCGGTCATCATGGACAATGCACACATTGGAGATGAATGCATGATAGCTGCCTTGTCTTACATCAAACCAAATTTTAAAGCCCCAAACCGCTCAATTGTTGCAGGAATACCGGCTGTTGTTAAACGTCAAGTAACCGATAAGGAAATACAATGGAAATCAGGTGGCACTAAACTCTACCAACAACTGACCCAAAGAAGTTTAGCATCTTTGAAAAGTTGTAAACCTTTAACAGATAACTCCCTACAAAAGAAGCTGAACATAAAAAACTTTAAACCACTCAAGTAAGTTATTGAAATATATTTTTTGAAATGGCTTTATTTGAAGAAGTCAAAACAAATCCTGCCCAGTAATAAGGGTGGCGATATCTTCGGAACTGTGGTTTAGTGGCGAAATTAACTTTAGTGGTGTTCAATGCTTCTGAAACATTTCCATTCATGTCTCTTAGGTTTGTATAAAATTCTTTCATAAAGACAGGAGTTGCTCGATCTGAGATAGACCAAATTGTACCAATCACAGAATTAACACCTTGAGACAATAACCCACGAGAAAGACTATTAAACCCTTCTCCGTTTATTACCTTGCCTAATGTTGTTTCGCAGCCACTAACCACTGCCAAATTGGCTTTAAAAGGCTGATAGAGTATTTCACGCATCGCAAGAAATCCAGGAGCTTCATTATTATTCTCATCTACGATTGATGTTGCAAGGCCCACATTTTCTATACTTGAATCATTAAAAAATCCATGTGTTGCTATATGTATGATATTTGAATTGCGATTTTTTTCTGATAAAAAATTCTTATTTGTTGCTTTTTTTCCACTTAAAATATTAATATCGAATTCTGGAAATATCTGTTGAATAACATTTGCTTCTTCATCGGAATTAGGCAAAGAATCAAACTCCCAAAGTTTATTGTATTTTGATATGCTTTTTAACAGTGTTTCTTTCTTACTGTTTTTTAAAAAAACTGGGTTTGAAAAAATTGAAATTGTATTAGGCTTAGTTGGTAACTCAAACTCTGCAAAATAATCGCTTGCAGAATATGTTCTTTCGATATTTATTTTATCCACCAACGGCAAATATTGATCACTATCAGAGCTAATATTCATCGATGCATAAGGCAAAAGATTTAAAATGCCGTCAGGTATAATAATAATTTTATTATACTGCCCACTCTTTACCTTATCTAGAGGTAAAATTTTAGCATAGAATTCATCTTGTAGTTTTGTATTATTAAATCTCTTACTTTTTATATTATCAATTATAGATTTCACCATTCGAGCTAGGTTAGATTCATCTGGCAAATGCATAACTTTAAAAGATGTTCTATCTATCACAAACACCAGAGCTTGCTTATTACTAATGTAATAACGCAATAACAACTCATTCTCTGCTAGCTTTGCTTGCACATGATCAACATCTAAGTAATTCAGTTCAACACTATCCGAATATTGATTATCACCATTTAACGCTAAGAAATGTTCTTTAGCCTCATCCGCTTTATTCTGCGTTATTGAGTCACTAAGTAAAATAGAATCACGCTCTAGTTTTACATAATTATCAAATGCTTGTTGGATGTCCTGTGATTCTAGTTTATTGATTTTTGTTGTAGAGCTTTGCCTACTTTCTCGTAAATTTATAGCGTAGTATTTTTCTAGAATTTCAAATGAAGCACGGTATTGTTTTTGTTCAAACAAGGAAGAAATATGTTTTTCCAATATTTCATTGGCTTGATTTGTCCAGTATAATGCTTGGTCTGATACATTGAACTGTGATCGTATTCTATTAATCAAACCAATTGCGTTGATAGCTATTTGATTGGCCTCAATAAAATTATTTACAAATAACAAGGAATCAATTTTTAAATTATAGTAGTTTAGTTTTTGCAAGTTAGCCAAATTAATTTTTGAAAAGGATATATCCAAGATATCAAAATAAGTCTCAATTTCTAAAGCGTTCTTCTCTAATAATGCTATTTTAGATAGCGACATCAAGATATTGAATTCATCAACTGAATGGATTTTTATATCGCTAGCATTAAAATTATTTATGTTTTTATCAAGAATATCTTTATATTTGATTTTCTGATTTCTGCTTAGTATTAGAGCTTTAATGTTTTCTTTTTTAGCCTGGGAAAGATTATTATTCTTTAAGTAGTCCAACCCTAACTCAACTAAATTAGATACTAGAAATTTTTTATTGAATTTATCGAAATATTCAATGCTAGATTTGTGCATATTTATTGCGTCATTAACATCTCCTCTCATCCTTTCAATCGTAGCGATATAACTCATTACTCGAGAGTATTCTAACTTTGAGCCCAAAATTGTATAAATTTTAATGCTATCTTGATAGTATCTATATGCTCTATCCAAATCCCCCGTTTTTCTATAAGTATTTGCCAAATTCAAATATATACTGGCTTTAATGAAAGGTTGTAAATTTGGTTTGATGTGTACAATGATTTTTCTAAAATAGGCTTGGGCTTTAACCATATTATTTAACATCAAATAATTGGATGCCATTTGGTTATATAACAAAAAAAGTCCATCTTTAGATGAAGATTGCATTAAGTTTTCACTGGCGAATTCCAATACCAAATTAGACTTTTGATAGTCACCGATTAAAGTGTAATATACTGCTAGCTTATAAAGAATTTTTGATTTAAGATAAAAACTTCCAATTGTATTAAGAGAACTCAATGAGTTAATAATGAACTTTTTTCCATCTATCTTCGTATCATTATTGTAGAATGATAATAATGCAATTGTAAAACCATAAGATGCTCTAATTTCCTCAACATTAATTTTCCAGTCAATGGATAATTCTCCAGTTTGTTCTAGTACGTCAAGTATTTCTTTAAAAGAATCTTTTGCCAATTGATATGAGCCTAGGTTTAAAATTGTTTTGGCTTTCAACCACATGAATAAACGGCTCGTGTTTGTATTGCTTCCTTTGTTTTTTAGTGAGGAAATGTAATTGTTAAGTTTTTGATATTGCTCTAATTGGTACAATAAACTTGCATACCTAAAACTAATTTCATTCTCATCAAGCTGATAATATGGGTATTTAAAAAAAAAATCCTCTATAAGCAAGAGTGAATCAACACTATCTCGATTACCGTAATTATTTATCGAGTAATTATAGATAAATTGATACTTCTCTATATTCTTATCGATAATTTTAATATTTATCTTTGCTTTTAACTTAATAACATCGTTATAAATTGGCCGAGCAAACAATTTATATTCATGAGTTGTTTTTTCAGAAGGCAATAATAAATACTCAATCATTCCAACTTCAGACTCTGTGACTTGATTTGAAATCACTCTATCTTTATTTCTTAATTGTATTTGTATGGGGAGATTGTATTCACTTATTTGTATTAAAGTTTGCTTAGATTTATCAGTTTTAAATTCTGATATTAGCTTCCACTCTTTACCGAAACAATTAGTAGATTGTAATAATAAGATAAGAATAAAGAATAAAATATTCAAATATAGCCTATACAAATGAATGCTTCTATTGTCTATTGCGGAATCCAAAACCAATCGGAATAGACTGTTTGTCCCGCACGATCTGTTAAAGTTAGTTTTTCCCTATAAAACGTAGGTGCATTATTAGTATCAAATGAAACTTTAATTTCAATGTTTGTAAGTTTATATCCAGATGGACCTAGCGCAATATTAATTGGACTCTGAGGTATCAAAGTATCTATTTGGTTTGGATCTTCAATAAAATCTATATTCAAAAAAATGATTCTTAATTGGCGCGACCAGTCTGGGTCATTATTTGCTATCTTAAAATTAAGAATGCGAGCAGAATTCTTTTTTAATTTTAATGAAATTTTATATTTTCCAGAATTCCGATTGGCACTTGGATGATAAGTGCCAATATTTGCTTTGTGCCCATCTGGAATGATAGAGCCTATACTGTATCCATCTGCTTCGTACCTTGTTATGTTACTCATGAATATTCCCCTTTTAGTTTATTTAAAATTTATACAATATCCCATTTTTAATGGATATTTCTTAAAATCTTGTAAATTTGGTAGATTATTTATACCAGAATGACTTGACTCAATTTTGTATTGCTTTTGTTTTATCTTATCTATAATAACATCATAATGACAATTATTCATCAATTGGTAGTCAAGTAATAATACCGCAGACATAACCTCTGATACAATTATACTGCCAACAGGCCCAAGCCCAATAGTTTGAGTATTATTTTGGAAAATTTCAGCTTCTTTGAGAATATAAGGCCACAATGGTAATTTTACTAAATCTTCTTTTTGGTAAAGTTCAGAGCCCAATAAGCTTTTTAACTCATCTATGCTTTCAAGTTCACACCTAGCATCTTCACCAAAAAGCAAAGGTTTTTCTAATTTAAGACCCGCTTCAATATTAATCTTTCTGATGTCTTCAAATACATCCTTTCCTACTGGAATACTCTTCATAGAATCAACTATATAAGTGTCAATATTTTTCGATTGTTGTGGAAGTATATGGGTTTCTGGGTTGGCAGATTTAAATTCAAAATTTGCTTCATTGATATTGAAATCATTTTCCAATAAATCAAAAACTTGAAAAAATTTCCCCCATGTAATAATAGAATCAACCGGCAAGTTAGAAAGTCCACTATTGAATAAATCTTTTGTTTCAATTCTATTGTGTAAAGTATTTAAACTGTATTCATTTCTCACCATGGAATGACCAAACCTAAAAGCAGCATGGGAAAATTCTATAGGTACAGTGGTTATCGGGTGGTCATCATTGTAATAAAAAGAAAATCTTTCTCCCTTTTTAAAATACAAAGAGTAAACTTCATGATGTATGATTTTGGGCAAATAATCATATCTAATGATTTCATGAAATATTTTTATGACTATACTTCTTGCACTATCAAGATGGTTGATAACTGATCCATCTAACATTTCTAGTTCAAAGACAATTTTGTTATGAAAGGATTGCCAAAATAAATGTAATTGTGAAATAATAATATTTTCATCATTACGTCTATCTGGAATTAATGCTTTTCCATTAGTATTTCTGATTAAATCTTCATTTAATTTTTCTGTACCGTTTGAAAACCTAGCATTACCTAAAATAAATCTTCCTGTTTTGTCGAAGTGTGCTGGTGTGACACCATCTCCATAGATGCTTTTCAAATCAAGATATGCGTTAATTGATTTTCTATCACTATGAATTCGTGTACTGGGAACAATATCGTGTGCTATCAATTGCCCTATATAGGTATATCCCGCATCAATTTTATTATCAGACTTTACATTATCCACACTAACAACATTAGAGATATCTTCTATAAAACTATTTATCTGACATTCATTTAGTTCTCTGTATTTATCAAATAATCGATTTCTCATAATATATTGATACCATAATATTGTTCAACAAGATTCGGGCCACTGCTTAGTGATATCTCCCATCTACCATCCATAAATTTATTAGTATTAACGGTAACAGTAATTGAACCATAATTATCAGCAACTAATTCAGTGAACTCAATTTGTTGGTTTGAAATTTTCGACTTTATTATCAATGAATATTTTTTAGACATAGAATCGGGGAAAAACCTTAAGACTAAACTCTTACTATCACCTGTTCTAACTTCAATAATAGAATTATCTAAGCCTCTTTGTTTTTCAAATTCTATAAAAGTAGCAACAGAACTTTGTACTTTAGTGTTTGTATTGTTAAACAAGTTGAAAGTCAACAGTCCAACTAATCCATAAGCCAAAAGATGGATTGGTACTAACTTACGACCCGTGAATAAATCTAAGAAAACAAGTAATGGTTTTTTAACCTGTAAAGTTCTTGGTTCTATTATCATTGCTTGTTTAATCATCAAATCCATCTCTAAATCATCAATAACTTCAGGGTTATCGACTAACCAAAGTTCAACTTTTTCGGTATCAACATCACTAAGCTTATTTTGTATGTAATTTTGCAACATGGTTTCATCTGGTTTAAAATCCATCATCGCTTAACTCCTTTTAAATATCCATTATCGTAGCTTTCTTTATAAAACAATAGTTTGAGCCTATGTTTTGCACGATACAAAACTCTATCAAAGTGTTCGTTACTGAGATTTAATTGTTTACAAACAGAAGCTTTATCTATGTCTTCAAAATAAAATTTCAACAAAATATCTTTATCCCTTTGCATCTTTAATTCATCAATAATTTTTCTGGTTTTTTTGATTCCATCAAGCCATTCTAAATTAGTAAGGACATCAACATTATCCCTAACGTCTTCTATTAAATTAATTAATTCAGAGTCTATTGATGACTTGAATTTCTTGTCTTTGCGCAAGTATTCAAATCCAATATTAATAGCAGTAGTACGTAGAAAACCCAGAACTGCTTGGGTTTTTCTAATTTTCCCTTGTTGTAATTTATTGATCACTAACATAAAACTGTCTTGCACGATATCTTCGTGGTTATTAGATTGTGAAAATTTCTTACGAATGACAAACAACAACCACTGGTAATTGATTTTCACAAATTCATTGCTAGCACTTCTATCACCCTGGGTGATTTTCTCAGCCAATTCGCCCGCTAATATTGATTTACTTTTGTTAGTTACGTTGTTCCCAGAACCTGATATGGTCATATTCCCTCAAATATTTCAATGGTATCTTCTATTTATAATACCTCAATTACCGGTGTTCTGTCGAGCATTAACTAAAGCTATATTAATATAGTGTATCTTACTAATGTGAATCTCCCACCTTGTCAATTTTATAAATAAAACCAGCTATTTTTAAATAGAATATGGCTGTTTTAGTTGAACTGATATTTCATGCTTTTTACCTTCACATTTGGAGGTGTGTTGTTATGGTTTGCAAAATAATCATAGCCTTGTTTTAAATTTTTCCAAAAATTATACCACGGTGAGTCTTTGTGTTTTTGCATGTTTTCTTTACTCATATGAAAAGGAAAAGCATGTACCCTGAAAAAAACTTGCCCATTATTCAATGCAGAATTCGCAATGGTATATATTTCTTCAATTTTATTATCGGTCATTGCATAGCATCCAACAGATAAACAATCGCCATGTACCATTAAGGCACTGCCAGTTCTGTTATGAACCCTATCATATACATTAGGATAACCCAGATTAAAAGACAAATGGTAGCTGCTGTAGGGATTCATTTGATTGGCTTTTACGTAATAAAAACCTTCAGGTGCTTTTCCATCGCCTTCTGCTAATTTGGGGCCTAAGCCACCAAAGCCAAATGTACAGATTGGATAGGTCTTGAATAATATGAAGCTATTATCATCATTTTCAACCCAAATTTCTAGTTCAGCTTCTTGTTTAAATATTCTGATAAAGATTGAATCACCCAGTTTTAAACCAAGACTTTCAAACTCAGAAATTAATTGTGGAGCAAATGATTCAATTACTTTTTTAGAACGCGTACTTGAAGGCGGTATCTCTGACATTGCTGTTTGTGATATTAACATCAAGACAATTGGTATTATATTCATCACTGTATAGGACAATTGCTTTTTTTGATGGTTCAATTGATGTGACGAGATAAAAAAAGGGCACCTAAGTGCCCTTTTCTCTCCCTTACACTCTTTCCTTAGAAAAAGTTATATTGGAAGTCAATACCCCAAATTCTTGGGTCATTAACAATCCCTTCAAGGTTATTAAAGTCAATTGCTGCAATTAACTTATCTTGATCGGTGATATTTCTACCATAGAGGCCTGCAGCCCATTTTTCAGTTTCATAAGAAACTCTTAATCCACCTACCAATAATGCATCGCCTCTGAATTCTTCAGACTCGTACAAGAAGAAATTGATTTCACTTCTGTATGCCCAATCAGTAGATAAAACCAAATCAGCCCCATCTAATGGGATAATGTGCTTTAAGATGACGTTTGACATCCACTCTGGAGCACGTGGCAAAGAGTTTCCATCAATTGATACTGAACCTGCTATCGCACCAGGAGGATCTAAAACCACACAACCAGCACCACAAGGAGCAACAGTTAAGTTGGCATCTTGAATTTCTGTATTGTTATAACTAACGCCAAATGTCAACAATGTATTCTCTGTTAGCTTAGCAGTTAGATCAGTTTCAAAACCATAACCAACAGTTTTATCAGCATTAACCAATTGATTGACATTGGCGGTACCTGAACCAGCAGTTAGTTGCTGATCATTCATTTGATAATAGAACAAAGCGGCATTTAAACGCGCTCTACCATTCCACATTTCTTTTTTGAAGCCCGCTTCAATAGAAGTAATTGTTTCTGAATCTGCAACCGTTATTGCACCACCGAATAATACGCGACCCTGAATACTTGGAGCCCTAAAACCACGAGCCAAACGTGCATAAATATTTGTATCATCATCCAAAATGTGACTGATACTTAAGTTACCTGAAAAATTACTATCTGATACATTAACCGATGATGCTGGAACTGGTGCGCCACCAAATGGAGCAAGAGGAACTGATGCTGTATAATCTTTCTTGTCATGCGACCACCTTAATCCTGCAGTCAAAGTTGTTTCATCAGATAAGTAAAAATCTGCTTGACCAAATACTGCATAAGCAGTGGTGTCTTGAATTTGATTGGCATAACCACTGTGTGCACGATTGCTATCGTTGGGATCAAATCTTGCAGGAATAACAGGCTCTACAGATAGATCATCATAATTAAATGAATCTACTTCTAAATGTTCATCAAAGAAGAACACACCTGTCTGCCAAAACATGCTGTCAGTTGCTTTTGACAGTCTAAATTCTTGTGTGAACTGACTGTGGTCAGGAATTCCATCAGCTGTTTGTGCTGGGAATGGAATAAATCCAGGTCCAGAAGCGAATGGAAAGAAAACAGCACCATAGCCACCTTCTACATCACCACGAGAATACGCTTCAACTTCTTCATAACCCGTAATTGACGTTAACGTCATATCATTTGCTAAATCCCACTCTAACTTACTCATGAAACCTTTTGATTGCACAATTTGTTCATTTCCACCATCTTGAGAAACAGTAAAACGGTCATAGTCAGGAGTAAAGTTATTAGTACCAGGTTGAATGATGTTGGCTCTAAATACCCGAGCAGTACCATCCATATCACGGCCATGTATATTAAATAGTGCCCTGAAATCATCTCCATCATAAGCCAATTGGAAACGGAAAGCATCTTCAGCATACCCTTCTAAATTACCATCTCCATTTACTTGACCATTGACCAATATTAAATTGGGGTCAATCAGTCCAGGTTTATTGTCTACCCAATCGCCACGTTCATCATGTAAATAAGAGAAACGTGCTGTCCAGTTTTCAGAAATTTCTCCACCAATAGCGCCTTCAAAAGAAAATTGATTAAAACGTCCGAATCCAATTTTGGCATAACCGTTAGTATCAACTGAAGGTTTAACTGAATCAAATTTCACTATACCTGCTGGTGTATTGCGCCCAAACAATGTACCCTGAGGCCCACGTAAAACTTCCACACGATCCACATCAAATACAGGAAAGCCTTTTAACATAGGGTTTTCCATCACTATGTCATCATAAATCAATGAAACAGGTTGTGATGCGTTCAAATCAAAATCAGTATTGCCCAAACCACGAATATAAAAACGTGGGAAAACACGACCAAAATCAGACTCAACAATCAAACTAGGCACACGGCCAGAAATGAAACGAATATCAGAACCACCTGAACGGATTTCATCCATGATATCTCCATCTATTGCAGTAACAGACATAGGAACATCTTGCAGATTTTGTTCTGTTTTTTGAGCAGTTACAATGACTTCTTCTAATGCAAAATCATCTTTGGCATCATCTTGTGCAAATGCGACACTTGATAGAGCCATACTGATGCTTAGTGCAAGTAATGACTTTTTATTTTTTATATACATAAAATAACCCTTCTTTAAGTTAGTTAAAAATTACCATGATAAATTATAGAGACTTTCATCAAATTTAACATAAATTTAACACTTTAAAAGCTTATTTTTTCAGAAAAATTGGATTATTGATTGTTTTTTGTAATTCAGAAAAATATTGACCTAAATGATAACCATCCATCAATGCATGATGAACTTCAACTGAAATTGGCATGAAAAACCTACCGTCTTTTTCGTGGTATTGTCCAAATACTATTTTAGGAACTGAATCATTTGTCTTATAGTTTCGTGGGTGTGAAAAGCTGCTAAATGTAATCCAAGGAATTACCGAGTAATGGATAATGTCTAAATCTTCATTCCGACCGTCAAACTCTAGCACACCCCTTTTATTTAAATCAATTTGCTTTTTTGCCAATTTATTAAATTCAGAAAAATGATTAGAATAATCAAAATAACAAAAGCTAAATGTTTTATCGTCATTCAACACTGTACTTCCAGCATAGATAGAATCATAAACCACTACTCCATCATCTTTTAAGCGGTACTTAAACTCGTCAATCTTGTTAGCCATATCGATTGATGCATATAACATTGCAATTGAAAAACTCAGTTCCGAGGAATTTTTTATGGCATTGAGTAAATCTGTCACATCCAGGCTTGTACAGATGTTAAAGAACGGGTTATCGTACTTTCTAAAAAACTCATATTGCTTAATGCGGGGCCAGCTTTTTAAATCTAGTTGTTTAAAACTCATATTATTCACCAAAAAAAAGGGAGTCAAAACTCCCTTTTCTATTTTTAATACAGCGATATGCCTATTTAATAGTCAAGTCATGCAACCTATCACTTGTCAAGCTTGCATAATAAGCTGCAACATTTTCCATGTCTTGCTCAGATAAAGAAGCTGCAAAGCCTGACATAATGGCATTTTTACGTGCTCCTGATTTATAGTCAGATAACGCCTTAACCATATAATCAGCAAATTGACCGGCTAATTTTGGATAGGTATCATCAATACCTTGACCATCTAAACCATGACATGACTGGCAAACTTGCTCAACCTTTTTTCGTCCTTCAACTATTTTGCCGTTGGCCAATGTAAATGTACTACTAAATAATGCAACTAATATCAATAATTTTTTCATTGTATTCTCCTGATTACTTCAAAGATGCAAAATATGCAGAAATGTCAGCAATATCTTGATCAGATAAACTGCCAGCTTGTGCTTGCATGGTTGTGTGAGAACGTTCTTTAGAACGATAGGCATTTAATGCGCTAACGATATAGGCTTCATTTTGCCCACCGAGTCTTGGCACATGATAGGTTGGATAAACATTCATATAAAATTTAATCCCGTGACAACCTGTACAAGTATAAGATTTAATTTTACCTTGCTCTACATCTCCAGTAGCCAAAGTCTGGAAACTCAATGTTAACAACAACATTATTAGTAATTTTTTCATTCTACCCTCTGTTAGAAAAATTGTTGCAGAATTATACAATGGTAAATAATAATTTTCACGAATGCAATGAAATAAAAATACATTATTTCTTATATTAGATAAAATTAATATAATAAGATGGACAATTTCACACTGTTACATATAGAATGATACGTTCAAAGACAACCTAAAGACACTGAGGACATTATCGCAATGAAAAAATTTGTACAATTACTAATAACATTTTCACTTTGTTATTCAACAATATCATTCTCAAAATCAAAAGAGACACTACAACCATTTGTATTGGCCTCAGTTGAGACGGCTGATTATCAACAGACAGTAACTGATACCAAGCAAAAACTATTAGACAACGGATTTACAATTATCGGTGAATATGTGCCTTTTGGTAACAACACCATTATCATTGCCACCAACGATGATTCTTTAAAAGTAGCTGCCATGTCTAAACGCGGGGCTTATGGTGCTCCCATGCGAATTTCTGTTAGTCAATATGGTGAAGAAGTAGAAGTCAGTTTTGCCAACCCCTTGTATTTCGAAAAAGCTTACTGGTTAAAAGGGTCTTTGTTTCCTGTTGACAAAGCATTAAGAGAAGCATTGGGGTTTGTTAAAACCTTTGGTTCTAAAAAAGGACTCACTGCAAAACAACTCAAGAAATACCATTATATGTTCTCAATGCCTTATTTTGACGACCCTTATGAGTACGATGAATACGATTCACATGAACTAGCAGTCAGTGAAGTTGAAAAACGTTTAAACATTGAAGGGGATCCATTATCAATGGTTTACAAACTTGATATCCCTGGTACAAAAATGACCCTATTTGGCGTACAAATGAAACAAACAGGCAAGGACGATGATGAACAAGATTTGGATGAAGAATACCAAATGAGTATTGTTGATTTTGCAAGACCCGGTAAAAAAGCTTATCTTGCTTATGAGATCTTAGTCAATGATGAGGAAGTAGAAGCATTGCACATGAAGTTCCGTATGGCTTTGTACTTCCCAGATTTGCCTATGACTGGCAAGCAAGGTTTCACCAAGCTAATGTCTGCTCCTGGTGAAATTGATGATGCTTTTGAAGAATTGATTGAAGATTATAGATAATATGCATATTAATGCACTTAATAAAAAGCCAGTTTCTTACTGGCTTTTTTTATTATTATTTTTTTTACTCTCTGCTTGTGAAGCTGATAAAACAGCCGCCCATAAAAACAAGATAAGAATAGTCACACTGTCTCCTCATCTAGCAGAGTTGGTTTATTCTGCAGGAGCAATTGATAATCTTATTGGTGTAGTTGCTTTCAGTGATTTTCCTGAAAAGGTAAAATCTATAGACTTAGTTGGCGATGCCTTTAAATTAGACTATGAAAAAATTCTTGCACTAAGACCCGATTATATTTTAACCTGGAAAGGAGGCACACCAATTGCTGTAATTGAAAAATTAAAGTCGTTAAAACTGACCCTGATAGAAACCCAAATAGACACCTTAAAAGATATACCCAAAACCATTGCACAAATTGCAGAATTAACCCAAACACAAGACCAAGCAAAGGTTGTAATTGACTTATTTAACAATACACTTGCAGAAATCAAATCTAATAAACATCCAAAGACAACGACTTTTATCGAAACCTACCACCAGCCTCTCTACACTGTATCAGGCAAACATTGGATGAGTCAAGCGATTGCCTTATGTGGTTATACCAATATATTTTCAGACCTGACCCAAAGCTCAGTACCCATTACACTTGAATCTGTCATCCTAAAAAACCCTCAAGCGATTATCAATATCGCCAAACAACCAGACAAACAATGGGGAAAATGGAAAAATATAGAAGCCGTTAAAACCCATCAAATAATCACCATTGACCCAGATTATATGTCCAGGCCCAGCATGAGGATATTAGAAGGCATTAAACAGTTGTGTGCAAAGAACTAGCACCACAATTCTTCATCACTTTCATCCGTAATCCTAGCCACTACAAATAACCAATCAGACAAACGGTTAACAAAAACCACAAGCAATGGATTGAATTCATGGGTGGCTATCGCTTTGACCAAAACACGTTCTGCTCGACGACAAATACTGCGAGCCATGTGAATTCTAGCGGTTAGCTCGCTGCCTGTGGGCAAAATGAAGTTGGTCAAAGGTGGAAGTTGCTTGTTGTAGTTTCCAACCGAACTTTCTATTTCTGTGATTTGCTGCTGAGAAATCAATACAGAACCTTCAAGACACAAATCACCACCAACATTGAATAAATCATGTTGCAATTGATTAAATTCTTTATCTAACTCTTTGTTATTGCATACAACTCTAGCCATGCCTATTGCGCTATTTAGCTCATCAATAGCACCAATTGCTTCAATAATGTCAGCCGCTTTTGATACCCGGATATTGCCAGCCAAACCTGTTGTGCCATCATCGCCAGTTTTGGTAATAATTTTACTTAATCTATTGCCCATAATTTCTCAAATTTTGTTTGTTAATAGCATTAACATTTAGTATAGTTCACGCAATTTAAAAATAGCAAGGTTATATGAAAAATACTTGTCTACATCAAGCGCATATTGATGCTGGTGCCAAAATGGTTGATTTTGGTGGCTGGGATATGCCAATTAATTATGGATCGCAAATTGAAGAACATCATGCCGTACGAAAAGACAAAGGCATGTTTGATGTTTCTCACATGACTATTGTCGATTTAATTGGCAATGAAGCAGAAAAATTCTTACTTAAAATATTGGCCAATGATGCCCGTAAATTAAGCGATGGAAAAGCCTTGTATAGCACTATGCTCAATGAAAACGGTGGTATCATTGATGACTTAATCGTTTACAAACGTGGTGACAATAATTATAGAATCGTGGTTAACGCTGGAACCAGAGAAAAGGACTTGGCATGGTTTGAAAAACAAATCGTTGATTTTGATGCAGAAATTAGCGAACGTTCTAAGTTGGCCATGATTGCAGTTCAAGGACCCAATGCCATTGAGGCATGCCTGACTGCCTTACCCAAAGACATTGCCACTCAATTATCAGAATTAAAAAGATTTGCCGCAATTGACAGTGAAAACTATTTCATTGGTCGTACAGGCTATACTGGCGAAGATGGGGTTGAGATATTAATTTCTGAAGACAATGCTGTTGAATTATGGGGTAAATTATTGAAAGCCCAAGTTCAACCTTGTGGCCTTGGAGCAAGAGACACTTTACGACTTGAATCTGGCATGCATTTATATGGACAAGACATGAATGACGATATAACTCCTTTAGAATGCGGCCTTGGGTGGACAGTTCGCAAAGAGGATTTTGACTTTATCGGTTCAGATGCTTTAACCGCATTAAGAGCAAAAGGCATTACCCGCAAAATGACAGGGGTTGTATTAACCGAAAGAGGAATATTGCGCCATGGCCAAGAGTTAATTGACGACAGTGGTTTAACAGGCGTCGTTACCAGTGGCTCGTTTTCACCCACAACAGAAGTCGCGATTGCAATGGCAATTGTAGACAAAAACATGGGTGAAAATGTAAAAGTTCAGATTCGTAAAAAGCAATTGCCCGTTAAATTAATGAAATTACCATTTGTAAGAAATGGTCAGTCAAATATATAATTGAAACCATTCAAAATAGAAGAGAAATATTATGAGCTATGTTCCAGACAATTTAAAATACACAGAATCTCACGAGTGGATCGAAACACTTGAAAACGGCAATGTCCGCATTGGTATTACCGAACACGCGCAAAGCGCCTTGGGCGATATCGTTTTTGTTGAATTACCAGAGGAAGACAGTTATGCAACAGGTGATGAATGTGGTGTTGTAGAATCGGTAAAAACCGCATCTGATATTTACACACCTATTGCAGGCACTATTGTTGCAGCCAATCAAGCCTTAGAAGATACTCCTGAACTGATCAATGAATCTCCTTATGATGATGGCTGGATCTTTGAGATGGAAGTTGATAATGCCGATGATATTGCAGATTTAATGTCTGCTGAAGAGTACCGAAACTCAATAGCAGACGAAGATTAAATTTAAATCGGGTCAGAGTCGATTTAATCGTAACTTACCAATCATTTTGATAACAATAAATTTAAATCGACTCTGACCCGATTTAAGTTAAAAGGATAATTTAATGCCATTTATTCCACACACCAGTGATGACATAAAAACCATGCTTGACGCCATAGGCGTTGAAAAAATTGATGATTTGTTTGATGAAATACCTGAAGATTTGATTATTTCAGAATTACAACAAGTGCCATCTCAAATGAATGAAATGCAAGTCAGTCGATTCATTAAAGACAAAGCAAGAACCAACAATAATTTACAGTGTTTTGCAGGAGCTGGAGCATACGAACATCATATCCCCGCGGCAATATGGCAGCTGGCAACACGTGGTGAATTTTACACCGCATATACACCCTATCAAGCAGAAGTTTCTCAAGGTTCATTACAAGTCATTTATGAGTTTCAAACCATGATGGCTAAACTTACAGGGATGGAAGTCAGTAATGCATCCATGTACGATGGTGCCTCGGCTCTAGCAGAAGCAGCATTAATGGCAGTAAGGGCCAATCGGAAATCTAAAACCAAAACAATATTGGTACCAAAGACTGTCAACCCTGTTTACACTCGTGTTTTAAACAATATCGTTAAAAATCAGAATATCAAAGTTGTGCCAGTTGATTATGACACAGCCACAGGAAAAGTATCGTTGGATAACTTATCTGCGTTTAACGAAGACGATATAACGGCTCTAGTAATTCCTCAACCCAATCATTTTGGTATTTTTGAAGATGTTGACGCATTAACTGACTGGGCAAAAGACAAAAATACGTTTGTCATTGCAGTGACCAATCCAACATCTTTGGCTTTATTAAAAGCACCAGGTCAATGGGGCAAAGATGGTGTAGATATCTGTATTGGTGAAGGCCAACCATTGGGCGTACCTTTATCATCAGGTGGGCCTTATTTCGGTTTTATGACCACCAAACAAAAATACATCCGCAATATGCCTGGACGCATTGTCGGACAAACCACAGATTTAGATAACAAACGCGGATATACCTTAGCATTTCAAGCCCGTGAACAACATATTAGACGTGCCAAAGCCACATCAAACATCTGTACCAATCAAGGCCTAATGGTCACTGGTGCAACCATCTACATGGCATTATTGGGCGAACAAGGTTTAAAGCAAGTCGCAACCGCTTGTATGCAAAACATGTCTTACTTAAAAGAAAAGCTAAAACAAGCAGATATAAAAGTATTGTTTGATAGCCCTAATTTCCATGAAGTAGCCATTCAAACCAATACATCAATAAAACTTATCATTGATGCGTTGGCTAAACAAGATATCATCGCTGGTGTTGATTTATCAGAAAACTATCCTGAATTGGGCAATGTGATGTCCATTTGTGTGACTGAAACTAAGACACATGATGATATTGATACTTATGTTGATGCTTTAAAAGCTGTCCTTTAATTGAAAGTTACAAACTAACAATCAAGCAAGATAGCAGTTACAAAAGATTCCTCATTATAACTGTCGAATTTTATGGAATAATTTTATCCAACCTTTTGAACGCAGTATTAATGTCAATGCAAGAATAACTTTGATAAAACTGCCAATAGCATAAAACACCGATTGATATTTTTGCTCTGGGGTAATGACAACTGGGTAAGAGTCAGTTGGCATACCCTGCATCATAATCAGGGAAATAATACTAGCAGCTAGCTCTAAAAATCCATGGAATAACAAATAAAAACCAATAACATTTAATATAAACGCTTGATCTACTTTTAAATCATCCCCCTCACCTTTGTCTTTAATCATTGTACTGAATACATTGTTGGACAATTTCCATAACATAAAGGCCAATGATATTAAGAGAATGATGATCAGAATAGGCACCAAGAATATCAACTGAACAGTATCTGGGAAGAAATTACTGTACAAATAGTGCAATTGAGAAAATTGCTGAATAGAAATGAGTAAAATATAAATTGCAAAAATCTTAAAAGCCAAACTTGTGATTTCTCTATTGGTCATATTATTATTCTATTTGAAGTGATAATATCCTACCATATTGCCGCAATTAATCAAATCGGAATGATGGTCCTTGCTTCGAAGGAGTCATTAAACACAAATAAAGTCTTTCTTATTCAACCTGCCAAAAACGATGCTTAATTTCTGAATATTTTTTAATATTTATTCCTTTCTCATTAAACAACAACTCAATCATTCCTTGATTTTGTGTGTCATAAAATTCAATGCCCTTCTTTAAATATTGTTGTTTAATCAAAGGATGAGGGTGGTTAAATTGATTGGCGTAACCCGATGAATTAACAACCATTTTTGGACTAACTTTTTGAATGAAATTCTTACTAGATGAAGTTCGGCTACCATGGTGAGGGACTAGTAACACGTCACTTTTAATTTTATTTGAAGAATGGTTTATCAATCTGTATTCTACGGGTTCTTCAATGTCTCCAGTGAGCAGCATAGATCCATATTGACTAAATATTTTAATCACACAAGAGGAGTTGTTTCCTAAATAGGGCTCAATAGTGAATGGACTCAAAACTTCAAATTTGACTTGATCCCACTCCCACATTGTGCCTTTTTTACAGTCATTAAACTGACCTTTGACATCGAAAGTCTCAGTGTTTGGATACTGAGTTAGTAATTCAGCCACACCACCTGCGTGGTCGTTATCTTTATGAGAAAGAATCAATCGATCCACATTGACAATGCCTTTATTTAACAGGTAGGGAATAACAACGGTGCTTGCTAAATTATAACCCGTTTCATATTTTGCACCTGTGTCATAAATCAGCGTGTGTTGTTTGGTTATTATTATCACCGATAAACCTTGTCCAACATCCATAACATTGACTTGAAACTCATGTTCTTGTAATTTATCTGGCTCATTCAAAAAAAGGGGCAATATCAGCAACAAAACCATGTATTTCCAACGAAACAATTTTGGCAACATCAATACGAACGTGATAACAATTAATGTCAAAATTGTTAAACCATTGATATTGGTAAAAGCAACAGTCAAAAAATTAAATTGCTGTAAGTAATCTAAGATAGAGAATAATCGATTGGCTAGAAATTCAACGGTATTGAATAAATAACCTGCCATGGAGTCTGAAATAAAATAGACAAAATAAGCAGCGAACATTAAAGGAATTAACAATAAAGATGCCAAAGGCAAAACCAATAAATTGGCAATTGGAGTCAACAAATTAATCTGTCCAAAAATAATCACCATCAATGGCATTAAGCCTATTAAAATAACCAGTTGTGCTTTCACGAATGAGTGGATTTTATTGTTATTTGGTTTTCTACCTGTAAAGGCAAACATCAACACTGCAACAGCTCCAAATGAAAACCAAAAACCCACATCCAACACACTCAAGGGGTCTAGCAATAATACAATCAACATGGCAATTGACCATGCTTGCCAACGTGATATCTCCTTCTTTAATGCATAGGCCAATGAAAAGGCGACGACCATGATTAATGCCCGAATAGTAGGAATTGAAAAGCCTGCTAACAATGCATAGAATAAAGCAAATGCTATGGCAAAAATCGCTTCGTATTTAAATCGGTTGAATTTTTCATCAGTAAAAAATACAAATATCAAGCGACCAAACAATATTCCTAAAAAAGCCATTAATCCAATATGCAACCCAGAAATGGCGATCAGATGTGCGGTTCCAGTGTCCTTAAACAACTGTGAATCTTCGTAACTGATTTGACTTTTATCACCAATAGTAAGCGCTTTGATTAAAGATTGTACTCTGGGCGACTGAAAATTATTTTCTATTAATTTTGAAGTTGATGCTCTTAACTTGTTAATCAACGAGTTAATATCATAAGATTGCTCTTGAATTAACTCTGCTTTTTTAACTGTAGCAGTTGCATTGTAGCCCAGCCTAAACAGCCATTTGCTATAATCAAATGAACCTGGGTTTCTATAGCCATGAATCGGCTTTAATTTTAAATCAAATTTCCAGATCTGTCCCGCTTTTACTGTTTCATCTGTTTTATACCAACTGACCAATAACTTATTTAGATTATAGATCCCATCTATTTGTTTGATATCAAAAGAAAATTTTATTTTGTCATTTTTAATTATTGGTAAATTAGATACTTGTCCAATAACAGAAATGTGTGACTTTGGGATAAAATTCAATTGATGAGATTTGGCAACCAATCCAGAACCAAGTGCATAAATACACCCTAAACTTATTGCCAAAACAACTTTGGCAATTTTTATTTTTTTAAATATTAAAAGAAAACAACTTATAATTACGACGGGAACCAATACTACCAACCAAATAACATGCAGTTCAGGTAACCACAATAATTGACTGACACCAAGCAAAAAACTAAGAGCAAATATTAACATTGACAAATCCTTTGTCCTGTACAGATAAGGTACTACTGGAGGACTAATTTTCCTCCTGTTAATTCATAAGTTTTACTCATTTGATTGGCCAATGATTTATCATGGGTAACGACTATCAATCCATTGTTTTGTTGTTCTGTTAACTCTAACATAAGGTTCATTACTGTTGTTGCCGTGCTTTCATCCAAGTTGCCGGTGGGTTCATCTGCTAGTATGCAGGCTGGATTAGTAACCAGTGCACGAGCAATCGCTGCTCTTTGCCTTTCTCCTCCTGATAATTGTCCAGGACGATGCTTAATCCTATCCATCAACCCTACTCTCTTCAATAACTCTGTGGCCTTTTGTTTGGCTTCAGATTTATTCAGCTTTGCAATCAGCAATGGCATCATCACATTTTCTAAAGCTGAAAATTCTGGTAACAAATGGTGAAATTGATACACAAAACCCAAATATTTATTACGCAATAAACCCAATTTTTTTGCATTCACAGAAGACACATCTGTACCTTTAATGAAAACATTTCCTAAAGTTGGTGTATCCAAACCACCCAACAATTGCAACAAAGTACTTTTGCCAGCACCTGAAGCTCCCATAATAGCAATATTTTCTCCATGCTTTATTTCAAAATCAATTTTATCCAAGACAGGGATTATTGTATCGCCGTCTTTAAATATCTGACTGATATTATGGCACTTTATAATTGTATCACTCATAACGCAATGCCTCCGCAGGTTGAATACGACTGGCACGCCATGCTGGATAGATGGTGGCCAATACTGACAAGCCAAATGCCACCGCTACTATGGCAATAACATCGGCTTGGTGTATATCGGCAGTTATGTCGCTGATATAATAAACTTCCGATGACATGAAATCCGTTTTAAAATAATCTTCCAACCAAGATATAATAGAAGATACATTAAATGATACTATTAGTCCTAAAATCGTACCAATAATGGTGCCAATCGCCCCTATCACAACCCCTGAAATCATAAAGACATTCATCACTTGAGCACCAGACATGCCCAATGTCCGCAAAATAGCTATATCACTATTTTTCTCAGTCACCAACATGACCATTGTCGATAAGATGTTAAACGCCGCTACAGCAACTATCATAGACAATATGATAAACATGACAATTCGCTCTTGTTGTGTGGCTTGATAAAAATTTGAATTTTCTTGAGTCCAGTCTCTTACTTTAAAAAATCCACCCAATTCATCACTCAATTGATAGGCTATTTTGGGTGCTTGCATCAGATCGTTGGTTTTAATCCTAATGCCCTCAATTCCACCTCGGGTCTTTTCTAATTTTTGCGCATCAGTTAAATGTATTAATGCCAATTTTGAATCGTATTCATAAGCACCCATTTCGAAAATTCCTACAACTGTGAACCTTTTCATTCTGGGCAATACACCAACAGCTGTAGTTTTAAATTGTGGGATGTAAACAGTTATTTTTTCATTTGGACCTACGCCTAACTTGGCTGCTAGGTCTACACCTATAATGATATTGTATTCACCAGCCTTTAAATCATCCATTGAACCATATTTCATTTTTTCAGCGATTTGCGTTACATTTTTTTCATAATTTGGATCAATTCCCTGAATCAAAGCCCCTGTGGTTCTATTTCCTTGTAACATCGCTTCGGAACTAACATAAGGCGCAACATTAAGCACACCTTGAGTATTTTTAGCTACAGATATGGCATTCTCCCAACCTTCAATGTATTCGTTACCATAAGAAGATATAGTCGCGTGAGCCACTGAGCCTAACATGCGTTCTTTTAATTCTTTATCAAAACCATTCATCACAGATATGACTACAATCACTGTCATCACACCAATGGCAATTCCTGCCATAGATATAAGAGAAATAAAGGAGATAAAGTGATTTTTTCTTTTGGCTCTTGTATATCTTAAGCCAATAAATAGGGGTAAATTCATTAATAGTTTCTATATTAGTTTGTAGATTAAATCAAAATAACATTAAAAAATCCATTTGAACAACCTATCCAAATGGATTGACAATGTTGATTGAACAACCTAATTTGTTAAGCTGATTTAACAGGTATAGCCACATTCAACACATGTTCTATGAATCTAATGTTGGGGATTTCTGACATTTCATCTTGAATTGTAACAATTGATGCAATTGCATTGCTGTCTTCACTCTCTGATTCATGTACTTGTAAATCACCTTGAGTAACCAATTGTAGCCTTGGCACACCATTGACCACTATTGCGAAATAAGGCATATGCTCAATGTCCCCCAATGCTTTAATTACAGCTACCCTTCCTGTTAGTTTAAGAGTTGATTTTCTACCTGTTGCCAAAGTATCATAACAGACTACGGGAATATCATAACCTCGCCAGTTAAAATTACCTAGTAGCCAATTTGGCGAACTGTCAATTTTATTCAAACTTTGATACGACACAACCTCTGCAATAATTGCATTAGGTAACAACACTCTTCGATCTTTTGCTACAGGAATCATAATCCCACGGACTTCATTGGCCATCTAAATTCTCCTAAATAACGTATTCATTGAGCTTACAGAACTCATATTTATATTACATACTAACATTTGTTCATGATATATTTTGCCATTTCTTCTGGGCTTCCTTCAAATTCTATATCAATAACTTTTTTTATACCAGTAATGATACTTGATAACACACAGCTTTCTTCAGCTTGTGTAATCACTTCACCCCCATTATCATGTATATATGTTGCAGCTTTTATTCCATCAGTTGACATACCACTATATATAGCCATATTTAAATTTTCTAAATTCTCGGACAACAATTTACTACAATCATCAATACATGGAGTATATTTTGATTCTTTACTTACTGGTAGCAGTTCAATTATACCTTTATTGTTAAATTCTAAATATTCATCTACAGGGTATATTATACATTTTGTAGATTTTATAGATTCACCAGAAAAGGGTACTTTGATATCAAAGTGACAATTTTGGCTGAGTTGTTTGGCCATTCCATCTAAAAATTCTTTATTTATATGCTGTAAAATAATAAACAATACAGGTTCTTTTCCTGTGAAACTATTGAGAAAATCCTGTATGGCTTCTGGACCTCCAATTGAAGCGGCCAAAATCCACACTTGTTTGACGCCAAACTCTTCTAGATTTACTTTGTCTTTTTTAGGGTTTATACTATTCGTATATTCTGGAAGAACATTGAATGAAGAATCAATTTTATTTAATAAATGCCTTTCCCAGCTTAACCTTCTTAGGCCAGACAATTTGTTACTCACAGATGCCTCATTAATAATTATTTTCTTATCCCTATCACCCAACGACAATAAAAAAGGTCCATAGTCAAACTTTGTAAGACCAATATTAACAATCAAAGTATCTACTTTATCTAATCCTTTAATTTCTTCATCTTCACAAGAAACAATCCACTCAGAGACTTGAAAATCGTATTGTTGCAACTTTTCTGATATTTGAATACCAGATTTTTCTTTTTTCCCCAAATGGATTAAACCAATATGGTTATTCTGATTTTTCTTCAATTAGTCCACTTATATTTGCCAGTAAGTCTGCTTCTTGATAAGGCTTACCTAAGTATCTATCTACGCCCAGATCCATTGCTTTTTGTCTGTGTTTTTCACCTGTTCTTGATGTAATCATAATAATTGGAATATTAGCATATTTTTCTTCTTTCTTCATTTCAATAGCCAATTCATAACCATCCATTCTTGGCATTTCAATATCCAACAACATAATATCAGGAATAACTTCTTTCAAATGATCTAATGCATCTAAACCATCTTTAGCAGTTACGACATCATAGTCATTCCTACGTAATATTCTCTCTCCAACTTTCCTCATTGTAATAGAGTCATCTACGATCATTACAATAGGATCTCTTTCTATTTCTTCCTGAATAATTTCTAGTTCTGAGCTATCTAGACTTTCAAGTTTCATCAAGTGAGATCTAGACAATGGAATAATATCTAATATTAAGACAACATTACCATCACCTAAAATAGTAGCACCATATATTCCAGGAACACTTGAAATCTGAGCTCCTACTGTCTTCACAACAATTTCTCTTGAACCAAGTATTCTATCTACTCTAAGTGCAACCCCATTTTCTCCTGAGCGAATCATTACTAAAGGAATTTGATTGTTTTCTACAAATACTTCTGAGTCCAAGGACAATAAGTTATTTAACTCTTGCAATTGATATTCTTCATTTGCGTATTCATATACAAAATTTTTGTCTTTTGATTTTTCCAAATAATCAGAATGTGACATTCTAATAATACCTTCTAAACCTGAAACAGGTATTGCATAAACTGTTTCTGCAATTTCCACCAACAGAGCACTAGATAGGGCTAATGTATAAGGCAGTCTGATACTAAACTTAGTACCAACTTGTGGTTCGGAACTAATATCTAAATTACCGCCTAAAATGTTGATTTGATTACTCACTACATCCATACCTACACCGCGACCAGCCAGCTTCGATACATTGTCAACAGTTGAAAAACCACTATTCAATATAAGTCTATCTATATCTTGGTCAGACAGTCTTGCGCCTTTTTTTATTAATCCTTTGTCTAATGCAAGTTTTCTTACTTTTTTTCTATTTATACCAGCACCATCATCAGTAACACTAATAACTACCTCTGTTGCTTCTCGCCTAACATCAATAACAATAGATCCTTGCTTATCTTTTTTTGCTTTATTCCTGTCTTCTTCAATCCCATGTGCAAGTGAATTTCTAATCATATGCTCAAGAGGAGCAATTACACCTTCAAGAACTGTTTTATCCATCTCTCCTTCTGCACCATGTACTTCTAGTTTAACGGGTTTATCTAATTCATTGGATGTTGTTCTAACAAGCCTTCTCAACCTTGGCACAATCGAATTAAATGAAACCAAACGAGTTTCCATTAGGCCTTCTTGCAATTCTGTATTTACCCTTGACTGCTGTGTCAAAAGGTTATCAGAAGTTCTTGCAACATCATCAAGATAGCTGTGAATACTGGTTAAATCCGATACAGACTCTGTTAATGAACGAGATAATTGTTGTAATTGCGAAAATCTATCCATTTCTAATGGATCAAATGTATCATCTTCTTCATCTGTTTGGAAAGTTGAAATAATTTGTGCTTCTGTTTCTGCATCAAGTTTTCTTAATTGTTCTTTAATTCTTGATACTGTATTCCCTAATTCTGATAAGTTAATTCTAAAAGAACCAATTTCCTGTTCTAAACGTGAGCGATATATACTTACCTCGCCTGCATAATTCACTAAGTTATCTAATAGTTCAGAATTAACTTTAATTTGATTTCCTGACAAAACATTAGATTTCTTTTTATGTTGTGTAATTTCAGCAACTTGTTCATCGTCATTTAAAGAGGTATCTTCCGCTATTTCTAATGGATCAATAGGTGCAAAGTAATCTTGATCTAATTTAGATTCTTCTGGAATTTCACCATCTTCCAAACCTACTAATTCTCTTACTTGATTTAAAACACTTTCAATATCTGTGGACCCTCCTAAATCATCAGACCTCATCATATTATTCAATAAATCAAATGAATCATGAATCGTGCCTAGAGTTGTCTTATCAACAGTTCTTTTTTCTTCCCCAATATTCTCTAGCAAGGACTCTAAAACATGACTAAGCTCGCCAATGTTTTCCAAATTGGCCATCCGGGCTCCACCTTTAAGTGTATGCAAGTCTCTTTGCAAGGCAATTATTAAGTTTTCGTCATCCGGACTTTCTTCTAAATCAGATAGCACATGCTCTGTTCTATCTAAGATTTCATCTGCTTCTTCTTTAAATATTTCTAATAATTCTTCGTCAAAGTCACTGCTAGATTCTTGAGTGTCTTCTTCCAACTTATTCCCATAACTTGTTGAGATTACAGCAGAAATATGCTCTTCTTGATTTTTAGATTCTGTGGACTCTTTTTCTGTATCTAAAATTTCATCATCCAATTCTAAAGCTTCGTCTTCTAGTTCTAATGTGTCTTCTTCTAGTTCTAAAACTTCGTCTTCTAGTTCTAAAACTTCGTCTTCTAGCTCTAAAGTTTCATCTTCTAGTTCTAAAGTTTCATCTTCTAGTTCTAATGTGTCTTCTTCTAGTTCTAGAGTTTCATCTTCTAGTTCTAGAGTTTCATCTTCTAGTTCTAGAGTTTCATCTTCTAGTTCTAGAGCTTCATCTTCTAATTCTAAAGTTTCATCTTCTAGTTCTAAAGTTTCATCTTCTAGTTCTAATGTGTCTTCTTCTAGTTCTAAAGTTTCATCTTCTAGTTCTAATGTGTCTTCTTCTAGTTCTAATGTGTCTTCTTCTAGTTCTAGAGTTTCATCTTCTAGTTCTAGAGTTTCATCTTCTAGTTCTAGAGTTTCATCTTCTAGTTCTAGAGTTTCATCTTCTAGTTCTAGAGTTCCATCTTCTAGTTCTAGAGTTTCATCTTCTAGTTCTAAGGTTTCATCTTCTAGTTCTAGAGTTTCATCTTCTAGTTCTAGAGTTTCATCTTCTAGTTCTAGAGTTTCATCTTCTAGTTCTAAGGTTTCATCTTCTAGTTCTAGAGTTACATCTTCTAGTTCTAGAGTTTCATCTTCTAGTTCTAAGGTTTCATCTTCTAGTTCTAGAGTTTCTTCTTCTAGTTCTAAGGTTTCATATTCTAGTTCTAGAGTTTCTTCTTCAATTTCTAAGTTTTCATCTTCTTGTAAACTTATATCATCAATTGATACATCTAATAATTCATTGTTAAGACTGTTTTTTTCATCATCAATAAACTGTGACAAATCAATTTCTTCAGTAATAACACCAGATACTTCATCCCTCGTAGCTATTTCCTGTTCAAGAGAATTTAATTTTTGTTTAAAAAACTCACCTAAATCCGAAGTGGAAGAAGAAACATTTGATTTGTTTGTCAAATCCTCCATAATCGATTTTGACTCACCCATAAACTCTTTAATTTTTTCTAAAGTTTCATGGTCAAATTCTTTGTTAAATTCATTTGTGGCTTTCGACAATAATTCTAATGGGGTCGTCATTTCTACTATACTTTTAACTGAAGCCATATTCGCAGCCCCATTTAATGTATGAATCACCCTAATAAATTTCTCAGTAGATTTTCTGCTTCCAGTTTCTTGGGTTTGTGCTACAAAAACATTTATGTCATTTAAGTGCCCTTTAACTTCTTGCTGAAGAATCTCAACAAAAACAGGGTCAATTGATAAATCATCTATGTCATTACTAATTTCGTTTATATTACCACTACCAATATCTTCTTCTATCTCCTCTAGCTTCTCATCCGTTTGAACTTCATCTCGAGTATCCTTCTTTGTGACTATATCTTCCCCATTTATAACTTTTTCAGCGTCTTCAATAATTTCATAATAACCATCAGGAACAACACTTTCATTTTTCAACGCTTCATAAAGACCTGGTAAAATATTTACAGAACGTTCCATAATTTCCATATAAGAATCATTGATTTTAAGAGAGTTGTTCAAAATCAAATTTGTAAGGTCTTCGATTTTCCAACTAAAATCTCCAATTGCAAGTGCTCCAACAAGACGTCCACTGCCTTTTAAGGTATGATATATTCTTCTTATTTCACTGAGAAGCTCAGTTTGTTCTTCAGGATTAATTCTCCATCTTGGGTGAATTGAATTCAAGTGCTCTAGTTCTTCTTCAAATTCTTCCAAAAACACCTCTTTAATGTCATCATCTGTTTCATCACTAAAAGCTACTATTAATTTTTCTCTTGAAGAGTTCTTTTTTTCTTGTTCTTTTGCTTCATCTTTCAATAGCAATTCATCATATTCAACTTCATCTTCCTCAATATCGATTTCCTCTTCTAAATCCATATCCATATCAAAATCATTATCTGACATCAAATCTAAGCCAGCATCAAGTTCCTCAGTATCGTGGGGTTTAATTTCAATTTTTGAAACTGAATCAAATAGCTGCTCAATATTGTTTCTAGCTAGGTTCAAAATACTTTCTTCACCTTTGGTTCCATCACTTAAATACTCTAGATAGTATTCTAAACTAGCAACTGATTCTGCTAATAAATCAAGTTGATCTACTGTAGGCTTGTAATTGGATTCAAGCATATACTTAGTTGTAAACTCTTCAATCCTATCAATTTCAACTGCCACATCTTCATAGCCTGACATGGTTAAAGCTCCACTAATTTCCTTTAATAATTTGGGAGAGGGTTCTATACTTTCCTTGTTCCACGGCGCTTCAATATAAATTATAAAATTCTGTTTAACTTTTTGTAAATTGGTTATAGATTCCTTAGCCAAGGTATCCATTATTTTTCTCATTTCAGAAGAAGGAATTGTGCTTTCTTGCTTTTCATTTGGTTCGGAAACCTCACCCAGAGATATAATGTTTTCATCAAGGGAGGAACCGACATATAATAAAGTTTCAGCAATATTCATTACTTCGTTTTTATCAATTAATTCATTTTTTGTAATACTTTTATTTAAAGTTTCAATGACCTTTGAAATTTTTGAACGCGCTACACCAATACCAATTATACCGATAGTATCTGATATTTTACCTAAAGCATAACTTATTGATTCCAAATCTGAGATTGAAGGATTTTCATTTCTATTGTACAAATCTAGATTTTCTTGTATGGTCATCAAGTCTTCTTTGATCACTGAAGTTACTGATTCTAATAACTCTTTATTTTTACCTGACAAGCTACTCTGTGCATGTTCAATTTCTTTATCGTCAGAAATAAAATCAGATAAATTAAAAAACGTTTGTATCTCTTTTGTTCTTCTATCTTTCCCATCAGCTAATGCGACATAATACAACAAGTTATTGGTTAATTTTTGATATATTCTTTTGTCTTTATCTACATCAGCAGTCAGCATACGTATAGCTTGATCCAACCTGCCACACAGCTGTTTAACTGTTACAGATTTTTCTAAACTACCTTGCAATAAAGCTTCAGAAAGACCTCCTGCCACCCAAAACAATTGTTTTTCTTCAACTGGACTAATTATTGTTTTTAACTTGTCTACAATGACTTGTAATTTCTTTAGGTTTTCATCTACATTAACATCCTTTAACCAATTTAACAGACAGACTTGATAGGCTGTTCTAATTTTTATTACCACTTGAGAAAGCTGACTTTGACTTAAAGAAAATGTTGAGCTTAAGTTTGATTTTGGCAAACCTAAAGACAAATCCGGATTAAATAAAGCACTTTCCGATAATAGCTGATCCCCTTTTACTGTCCTCAGGTCATTAACCAAAGGTAACAATACCATTGGAATATCTTTATAGCCTAATTGTATTCTTTCCAAATAGTCGGGTAATAAAATAATACCACGCATAAGTACTTCAAACGCATCTTTTTCAGAATCAACATCTTTATTAAGAATTTTCTTAGCGACTTCTTCCATTTCCTCAGCAACCATAGCAGCGCCATATAGTTCCACCATCTTTAAGGTGCCTTGAACTTGGTGCAAATAAGTTGCGCAAAACTGAAGCTGATTCTCATCTTCTGGGTCTTCAACATATTTTTCTATAGCATTTTGTGCTCTTTTCAAGGTCTCATCTAATTCTTTTTTGACCCATATTAATGTTGAAAAATCTATTTGTTCAATATTACTCATATGTATTTTCTAATCTAGTTTGTATGCCAAAGTACCTTTGTAGGTAATTCTTGTCATGTTGTCACTTTTCCAATTTCCAATATCAGCTGGATTCAGTATCAACATACCACCACTTTTTAAAAACCTCTTAAAACCTTCTAAAATTTTAATTTTCTTTTCTTTCGTGAAATAAATCAACACATTTTGACAAAAAATTATGTCAAATTTTATTGTTGGCATTTCTTCAATTTTTAACAAATTAAATACCCCAAATGCCACCCTGTCCTTAATTTTTTCATCAATTGTAAATATCTTTGGATTTACTTTCTTTATATATTCCTTATAGTCGTTATCAAAACCTTTTAATTTTTCTTTATTGTAGTAAGCATGCTCGGCGATAGTTAATGCCGGTTTACTTACATCAGTAGCAGTTACACCATAATAAATATTTTTTTTATCGATACCTGATTTCAAAGATTGAAGCAATATCGCTAATGAATATGCTTCTTCTCCTGTAGCACAACTCACACTCCAGACTTTGTAATGAAATTTTCTATTGTTATTTAATATATTTGAGAAATCATTCACAACCAAATTATAAGACGGTTTATGCCTAAAAAAACTGGTTTCATGTACTGTTAATCTATCTAATAACTCAATCCATTCTAATTTTCCAGTAATTCCATTATTAATTACATCCCAATATTTAGAAAATGTTTCAATCCCCAATTCCCTCATTCTTGACCAAATTTTGGTTTGTAAGAATGATTCCCGTTCCTTTGGAATAGTTATGCCAACTTTGTTCTCTAGTAAACCTGACCACTGTCTATAATCGAAAGAATCAAAATCGGGTAAAAATAAAACGCTGTCTTTTGTAGCAATAGATTTCACAATATTTTATTAATACTCCTCAGTTGGCAACTTGAAATCTTGTACTGAAAGTCTTAACTCATTCGCTAATTCCACTAAGTTTCCAATCGATTCCGCCGTTTGCTGAGTTCCTACGGATGTCTGAGTAGTAATTTCTTGAATTACGTTCATCGTTCCAGAAATATTGGTTGCAGCTACCGATTGTTGTTTAGCCGATTCTGAAATATTTTGAATCAACTCTGCCAAATCGTTTGATACTGCTTCAATCTCTGCTAATGCATCTCCAGCATTCTCAGTGCGTTTTGCACCATCCACTACTTCTGATGTTGTTTGTTCCATCGAAGCAACTGCTTCATTGGTATCTGATTGAATGGCTTGTACCAACGACTCAATTTGCTTTGTTGCATTGGATGTTCTTTCAGCTAACGACTGTACCTCATCAGCAACCACCGCAAAACCACGACCAGCTTCACCCGCTGATGCTGCTTGAATCGCAGCGTTCAATGCCAGAATATTTGTTTGTTCAGAAATATCATTAATTAATTCTACAATATTACCAATTTCTTGAGATGATTCACCCAATCGCTTAATACGTTTCGAAGTTTCTTGTATCTGATTACGAATATTATCCATACCTTCAATAGTTTGGCGTACAATTTCTGCGCCATTATGCGCAATCAGTACTGAACGTTGTGCCACATCGGCTGACTCTAATGAATTTATAGATACCTCATCAATGGAAACAGCAATCTCATTAATCGCAGCAGATGCATTGGTAATTTGATGAGCCTGATGCTCTGATGCTTCTGCAAGGTGTAACGCTGTTGCTTGTGCTTCTTGTGCCGCCGATGCCACACCAACTGATGCGTCATTAATGGTTTTTACCAAGCTTCTCAATGCCTCAATTGCAAAGTTTATCGAGTCAGCAATTGCTCCAGTTACGTCCTCACTTACAGTTGCATTTACAGTTAAATCTCCGTCGGCCAATGAACCCATTTCATCCAATAGTCGCAAAATCGCCAATTGATTTCTATCATTCAACTCTTGTGCTTCTTTTGCACGTTTACGGTCATTTTTAGTTAATGAAAACAGAATATAGAATAACCACAATACCGACAATGCTCCCAATGCATATTGAGCCTCAACTGATGGAATCTTAGTTTTAATATTCGCTAAACGTTCAGAAAGGTCCTTAGCTCTTTCTACCAAAGCAGGTGTGTCACTCGCTATGTCATCTGTAGCTATTTGCGCTTCAAACAAGTCTTGAGCATTCATTACCTCTTCGATATCACCTTGCAAGCCATTAAAAATATTATAAACACCACCCAAAAGTTCAATGATATTCTTATTTGAAACCGCTTTTATATTCTCATCACCATTAAACATACCATTCAATACTTTTGAAAACCTCACTGTATCATCTTTCAAGTCATCTGCAGCTTGAACAGCGTTCATGCCACCTTTAAGAACCTCACCCATCCTTCTTAACATTCTATCGGCCAACACCAATTGTTGTCCTGCTAATCTGATTTGCTGCCTTGTTCCTTTAATCTTTACAAGTTGTTTAACAACTTCATCACTTTTCGCCTGTAATAAAGGTATTTGTTCAGCAAATTTATTATAAATCTCTGACATATCCTGAATTAGCACTTGTTTTTCTAATACTCTATCAACGTTCTGATTGATTGTATTCCAGGTTTTACTGACGGAATCCAATGAATCATTTACAATCACAGGGACTTTTGGATAGTTACTATTTCCATTCTCTAACGAATCAATTTTAATAGCTATCACATCTCTTTTAAGCTTCAAATCATCGAATGAATTTTTATCTCCCGTAGCTGCAAGAATCGCATGTTGAGCCAATTGTTGCGCCTTAATCTGAATATCATCTGTCGCAGTAATATGGTCTCGCCTATTGGACTCCAAATTACTCAACCCAATTGAATTGACAATAAAGCCAATAATTAACAGTAACAAAATGACAACTTGCCACATTGGCAAGGTTTTTGTTTGGCCGCCTAAATCGCTTGACGTTACACTCATAGTTTCACTCTCTTTTTTGTTTATACTACTGCTGCATTTTGAAAAGCAGAGTCATTAATCAATAGTTCATCTTCTAAAACATTCCAAACGCTTTCTTCTTCTTTATATGCTATATTAGAATATTTAACATCTTCCTTCTTTTTTGACTTACTTTGTTTCTGAATTTGCTTTTTTAAGAAATGTTTCTGGCCAAAAACTTCATCAACCACCAAACCAATTTGTCCTACTAACTGGTTAATAACTACCATCCTTGTGTGTGCTGTAATTTTGGTTGGTTTCTTATACAAAAAAGCTTTGAAATCAATTATCGGGAGCAAATTACCCCGAATGTTACCCAACCCAAGCACCCAAGGTGCAATCCCTGGAATCTTTGTTGTTTCAGCAATAATTAAGACTTCCACAATCTTGTCAATTGCCAATACATAATTGATTTCATCAATTTTAAAACCAACTCCAGACCATTGGTTTTTAACTTCTACTTTTTGAACCTCAACCTTATGTTTTAAACTAAGTCGCTCATATTCAGTTAGTAACTCAAATGGTTTTACACTATTTTTCAACATATTTAACTTACCTTAATATGGGCTTTTATTGCATCTAGAAGCTCTTCTTTTGTAAATGGCTTTGTCAAATAAAGTTCAGCCCCTACAATTTTTCCTTTAGCCTTGTCGAACAATCCGTCTTTTGATGAAAGCATAATGACCGGAGTTGCTTTGAATTCTTGATTCATTTTGATTAGTGCGCAAGTTTTATATCCATCTAAGCGCGGCATCATAATGTCTACAAATATTATATCGGGATGAAGATCGGAGATTAACGAGAGGGCTTCGTAGCCATTCTCTACTGAAACCACATCACAGCCTTCTTTTTTTAATAGAGTTTCTGCTGTTCTTCGGATGGTCTTAGAATCATCTATTACCATGACCTTTAAACCATTTAGATCCAACTCTGTATTATTTTCGCTCACTGATTTACCCTTTGTTCATTTTGTTTAATTAAATTAAGATTATTTTTTTGCATATTAATTATAGTAGATATTTAAAACTTAATACAACCAAAAATCCAATTCCAAGCCTAGGATACTGCAAATGATTTGATTTTTCACCTATTATTTACTAAATCTTTTTTCTAAGTCGATTGCTCCACTCTGAAAATCCAGCCTAAAACTACAAAACCAAAAGGTATTCCTGTACATTTCTGTTAAATAATAAAAAAAACAATCCTACAAACCCAATCATTATGACTAACCTGTTCAAACTTAAATTTTAGTTAAAAATTAAGTTTCACTATTAAATTAAAGTCTTAACAAATTGTGCTAACTTAGTATTATCTAAGAAAATAACTCATTTCTTCTTGCATTTCAAATGATAAGCTAAATTTATTTCAAATATTCCTGTTTTAGCTATTATTCCATATTTGGATGATTAAGTGCTTTGAATTTAGTACAATAAAAAAAAGTACTAGAATTTTACAAATAGTGAGACTATAAACACATGAAAATCGGCATTTTAATGGACCCCATTGAAGGTATAAATACCAAAAAAGACTCAACTTTTGCCATGATGCTCGAAGCACAAGCGAGAAATCACGAAATTCACTGTATGACACAAAATGACATCTTTGTGCAAGATCACAAACCTTATGGAAATACCAAAACCATCAATCTCACTGATAGAAAAACGAATTTCTTTGAATATCTAACCGAACAAACTATTCAACTTTCCGATTTAGATGCTATCTTGATGCGCAAGGATCCTCCTTTTGATATGGAATACATAATGGATACCTATGTACTAGACATGGCTAAGCAACTTGGCGTTTTAATTGTCAACAACCCTCAAGCTTTAAGAGATGCCAATGAAAAATTTTTTACAGAAGCCTTTCCTGAGTTTAGCCCACAGTGCATAATATCTAGAAACCCTGAACACATTAAAAATTTCGCAAAGAAATTAGACAAAGTCATTATTAAACCGATGGATGGCATGGGTGGAGCCTCAATTTTTCAAACAGGTAAGCACGATAAGAACCTCAATGTTATTATTGAAACCGTCACAAATGATGGAACAAGAACAACAATGGCGCAAGAATTTATTCCAGAAATCACAGATGGAGACAAAAGAATTCTTATCATCAATGGCAAGCCTGTTCCTTACGCATTGGCTAGAATACCCTCTGATGAAGATTTTCGTGGCAATTTAGCCAAAGGTGGTACGGGGGAAGGACGACCGTTAACAGATTATGATTACAAAATTTGTGAAGTAGTCGGCCCTAAATTAAAAGAAATGGGTATATTATTTGCAGGCATAGATGTCATAGGCTCACATTTAACCGAAGTCAATGTGACTAGCCCTACATGCATAAGAGAGCTTGACGAGCAATTTGGATTAAATATTGCTGGTCAATTATTCGATGAAATTGAGAAATTAATTAAACAGTGAAACCCCAAATCTCCACAACAGACAAGAATATTCTAACCTTTACCCTTAGTGCTTTATTAATCAGCGCCTTAGTATTGGGCATTGTATTCACCCTTGAAGATGAAACCAACAATGAAGCTTTGCCCACACTTGATGTGATTTTGTCAAAAAACAAAAGCCAAGAAACACCTGACAAGGCTGATTACTTGGCGCAAAATGACCAACAAGGTGGCGGAGATTCTGAAAAGCATGTTCGGCCGCAAAATATAAAGACAGGAATAGCCGCAGATGACCAAGGCAACCACCTCATAGAACAAGTTGAAAACACACCCAACATCAAAGAAATCAAGAATACACAACTCATAGTCACGAGCCAATCAGATATCAGTGTCCAATCCGCCAAGTCAGCCCCAGACATAGTTAATAAACAGAACACCAACGATGCTCCTCTGACCAAAAATCAAAAATTAGCAAAGCTAGAAAACAACATCTCCGATAGATTAGAAGCCTATGCTAAAAGACCAAAATCTAAATACATTTCAGCCAGTACAAAATCTTATGAATTTGCCAACTACATGCAAGTCTGGGTCAAAAAAATCGAGAGAGTCAGCAATTTAAACTATCCAGAAGAAGCAAAAAAAAGGGGTTTTGTTGGCACATTGATCATGACTGTTGGCATCAATTCCGAAGGAACCATTAAAGATATTAAGATAATTCAATCCTCAGGGTACAAATCCATTGATGATGCGGCCGAACACTTGGTACAATTGTCCGGCCCTTTTGAGGCAATTCCTGAAAACAAAAACAAAATTGACATTTTGTACATTACCAGAACTTGGCAATTTTTACCCGGTAACAAATTAAAACAAAAATAATGGACTTTAATCATCAAATACTGATTGCATTACCTGACATGCAAGACAAACGATTCAACCAAGCGATTATTCTCGTCTGTGAACACAACGAAGATGGCGCTATGGGACTGGTACTGAACCACCCAATGAAAATCAATACCGAACAAATATTTACCGATTTAGACTTAAATGAACCACAAAAAAACCATACTGTGCTTGATGGCGGCCCTTTGAATAAAAACTGCGGTTTTGTTATTCATCAAAACAATCAGTTGTATAAAAGCTCAATTAATATACAAAATAACTTAACACTAACCACATCGAAGGATTTGCTGGATGATATTTCCAATCATGTATTTGCAGAGAAATGGCAATTTATCTTGGGCTATTCAGGCTGGACCAGCGATCAATTGGAATCTGAAATTGCAGAAAACACATGGTTAACCTGTCCGCTTGATTTAGATTTAATATTCAACACACCAAAAGAACAACAATGGAAAAAAGCCTTATCACTCATTGGAATAGATAACTACCAAACAATTATGGGGGCTGGTCATGCTTGATAATAACCAATCAGGACCAAGATATCCCGGCAGTCAGTATCCAAGTTGTAGTTATATTGGTATCGATTTTGGCATGGTTAATATTGGCATTGCATTGGGGCAATCCATTACAGGCATGTCTGCAGCTTTAAAAACCATTCACGTCAAAAATAAAAAATTTACATGGCATGAATTGGATGAAATTATGGAACAATGGCGCCCAGCAGCTATTATTATTGGCTTGCCTTTAACCGAGGATGGCCAAGAACAATTAATCACTAGACAAACCAGTAATTTTGCAAAAAAACTCATCATTCGATACAAAATACCAGTGCATGAAATAGATGAACGCTACAGTTCAATGCAAGCCCAAGAAGACTTCTCTGAAGCCCGCAAACAAGGCCATGCCAAAAGAAAACATGGCAAAGATTTGGATGCCCATGCAGCCAAAAACATTTTACAAAGATGGTTAGACTCTCAAGCATGAAACATTTAATTGACATCAAAGATTTATCTGCAGACGAAATCTTTAATGTTTTTTCACAAACTCTTGAAATAAAAAACAATTCTAAGAAAAAAAACAGCAAGATATTACGCGGCAAAACCATTGCCAATTTGTTCTTTGAAAATAGCACAAGAACTCTGGTTTCTTTTGAATTGGCAGCCAAAAGATTGGGCGCACATGTGGTTAATGTCAATATAGGTAAAAGTTCAACAACAAAGGGTGAAACTCTAAGAGATACGATCCAAACACTTGAAGCCATGCAAGTTGATGCCTTTGTTGTCAGACACACTGAAAATCAAATTTGTGAAAAAATCAAAAGCTGGTTAAAGTCCAAAACAGTATTAATTAATGCTGGAGATGGCAACAACCAACATCCTACTCAGGGTTTACTTGATGTGTTTACCATTTTACAACACAAGAAAAATACAGAAGAGTTAAAAATCACCATTATTGGTGACATCAAAAATTCACGTGTGGCCAATTCTTTAATAGACTGTTTACACATTCTGGGGAACAAAAATATTCACCTGTTTGGTCCAGAAAAACTATTACCAGTATCACATGACAAAGCACATATTGACACATCAATGCATGCAGCGATAGAAAATACAGATGTGATTATCATGTTACGTATCCAAAAAGAGCGTATTCAAGACAATAATATTCCCGATTTGGACAATTACCACAGTAATTTTGGGCTAAACAGAACTTCACTTTCCCATGCCAAACCCAGTTGTATTGTTATGCACCCAGGCCCCATCAATCGTGAATTAGAAATCAGTTCAGAAATTGCTGATAGCACTCCTTCCGTTATTTTAGAACAGGTGCAAAATGGCGTACTGATTCGCCAAGCCGTTTTGAAATTACTATTGGGATAATACTAACTTTCGCTTCTTATAGGAAAGTAACAGAATATACATGCCAATTGCCGCAGCAACATGTTTTATGGCATGACCACTCATTAAACCACCCAATAATTCAAATATTTGATCATCATAGAACTCCAATACCTTAGCTAACACATAAGCCAAAAGCAACCACCAATATCCTGACACTTTGGTAAATTTAGAAGAATAAATGATTAAAATTAGCGGAATTAAAATAATGGGCAAAAACTGTACTAAGGCATAAAACCTCAAATCATCGGTAACTTGCCAATAAAATACTGAAGCTACGCCAACAATAAGCAGTGGAAACAACAATAACGCCCCTTTCCTTTCATCAATAAATTCCGAAATTATGATTGAAAACAATGACATAAAAGCAATCGTCATGGGCAATCTATCCCAAACCAAGGTATGGTTACTCGGGTTCAAATGATAGTATCCCGACCCAAAAGCCACCATTGCCACACCAAAGAACAATAGCCAATACGCCACTCCCATTTCTTTGATAATTTCCAAACGGTTTAATTGAGTCAAACCCATTACACCGACAATCAAAAAGGGCAAATTGGACATGACATTCCAAAAATTAGGAATACCCAATATTTCATTGCCATCACTAAAGCCATGATAAGCCAAATCTTGTGGAATCGGCTTTACAAAAAACATCCCGATGATTGCCAACAATGAGAATAACGTGATAAGCACTTTGCCTGTTTTATTATTTTGCATTAACTTTCCCCTTTTACTTTCTTGAAAAACTCACTAAATTGATGATTTCCAAAGCCAATTCTTAATGCCTCTAAATCCGTCTTAAATAAATTGGAGGGATAAAGCAAATATTGACTTTGTGTTGCCACTTTTTCCAATAAACTATTGGCGTCCATTTTCGCTTTGACCTGCGCAAAAAGACAACAACCCACATTGGGCACAACAATTTCTACCTTCTGGTTTAGCAAGTTATTTAAGCCTGCTAACAAGGTCTTATTTTGTAAAATTATAGCCAAATTACGAGCAGTTAACTGTTCGTGCTTTTTTAAAATAACTGAAGCCAATAACTCATCAATTTGACTGTTACAAATTGAAATATAACCTTTAATATCAATAACTTCATCAATAAATTGTTGATTCTTACAAACTAACCACCCTACCCTAATCCCTGGAATGGCAAAGGCTTTAGAAATCACGCCAACACTGATGCCTTTATCATAAATATCTGCTACCGCTGGCAAACGATAATCCACACTGTGCTCCAAACCTCGGAACACCTCATCCGATAACAACCACACATCGTATTTTTTGCACAAAGCAACAATTTTCAATAAGTCATTTTCAGTTAGAGTTGCACCTGTTGGATTATGTGGAAAATTAATCACAAATAACCGACATCCTAACTTAAAATTTTCTTCGACTTCACCTAAATCCAAAGCCCAATTATTTTCGGCCTGCAAGTGTACGTAACTCACTTCACAACCGATATTCAAAGGAATTTGCACCAATGGCTCAAAAATAGGCGCAACGGCCAATACTTTATCATTTTCCTTCAACAATGCATAAAAAGCACAAAACAAAGCCTCCTGAGCACCGGCATGTGTCACCACATCTTCTATCGATATATTTTCATAATGACAATCCATCAAAGTCTGACGCAAAGCAAGAGTCCCTGCATCGGGTGTAAAACCCAAATTGACATTCTGCAAAATCGAATCAAAAGAACACCCAATGGTTTGCTCTAACTCACCCTGAGTAAAAGGCTGTGGATTGGTATTGTGCATCGGAATCAATTTTTGATGGCTAAATTGATCAGAAATGCGCTTAGAAAAGCGCGCCATAGCTAGTTTTGGGAAGTTATTCATTTAAGTATTTGCCACGAAAAGACACGAAAATTACACGAAAAATCAATTAAACACATAATACAATTTACCTATAATGTTTTCTTCAGGAACAAAGCCCCATTGTTTGCTATCTGCTGACCTATGGCGATTATCTCCTAAAACAAAATATTCGCCATTAGGAACAACCCACTTTCCATCAGGTATCTTGCCACGATTCATATGCTGTATCTGATAGCTCTCATCATCAATTATCTCTTCGATTAAAATTTCAGAAAACCCATTAAACTTCAGGTTATGTTCCACAATTATATTATTTAATATTAGAATATTATCACTATATGAAATAGAATCACCAGCAATCCCAACAACTCTCTTAAGATAATCTACATTACTATCTTGAGGATTTTCAAAAACGATAATATCTCCTCTTGCGATACTACATCTTTTCGTTATTGCAGTTTTTGATATGGGGTAACCAAAAAACTTATGGTTACCACATCCTTGTTTTTTCACCACAATATAATTACCACTGACAATATTAGGAGCCATTGATGAAGATGGTATGCTAAAGATTTCAAAAAAATAAACTTTTGCAATGAAATACGGTAAAGCAAATAAACTGAAAACTATTATTATTCCATACCAACGACTATACAACGGTCTTTTTTTACATATTTTTTTTGCTAACAAAAAAGTAACTATAGCGAATATAAAGGGCATCACAATACTTAAAGTCAATTTGATATTAGGGTTAATTTGAATTCTAAAAACCACAAATAATGCGGCCAAACCAAACACAGACATAATAAATAAAAAAGCATATTTAGCTCTTGCCACATACAACATTCCAATTGGTGCGAATAAAAATCCCAACAACCCTGCAATCCACTTATTTGGTTTCCAATTCATGTTAGTTTACATCTCCGATATTAATTATTTCATGTTATTTCAGCAAGTTTGAATGGTCAATTTAAATCAAGATAAATATAAGCATCCAATACACTCAGTACATCATCTACTATTTGCGTATCTGTTTATCTTCTTGTTCCCATGCTCCGCGTGGGAACGAGTCAGGTTCCTGCCTTCGCACACTAGTGCCCAGTTAAAAAAGAAGCAATTAATAAAAGTATTACAATGCATGGTTTTAAGATCTATAAGCCCTGTAAAGACTTAAAAAGACAAAGCCAGCACACATCCACACCGTCATTACCGCGAAGGCGGTAACCCATCTACAACTAACTACAATTCCAAATAAAAACACATAACCAAACAACAAGTAATGCCTAAAAAAATGTTTATCGAAGTTCAAATACTGGATTCCCGCCTTCGCGGGAATGACGAGTGGAGTCAGTGGAATGACGGTGTTATTCCTCTGCGTACCTTTGCGCCTCCTTTGCCTCCTTTGCATTCTTTGCATTCTTTGCATTCTTTGCATTACTAAAAACAACTAAGCTGTGCCGAAAGCCAAACATACTTTACTTCTTTCGCCAAATCGTCATCTGAGCCACAGTCAACTGATGTTTTCTTCTTGTTTCACGAATAACAAAAGGCACATCGTGTTTTTCGACAAATTCAAAATCAGCATCCAAACATTCATGCAAGCCATCTAAAGTAGTAAAATTCTCTCCGTTAATTTTCTTGCCACCTAGCCAATTTTCTTTTTTTGTGTATTCTTCTAACCAGGTATAAGGAGAAGTTAACACCAATAATCCACCTTGGTTCAAGCGGTGAATCATGTCATTTAGAAAGACTTTAGGCTCATATAAACGATCGATTAAGTTGCCTGCAAAGATTAAGTCATAATCAGAATATTTGGGTTTTAGATTACAGGCATCGCCTTGGGTGAATTCTACATTGTTTGCTTTATCGCCCAGTTCTAATTCTTCCAATCTAAATTCTTTCAGTGTGGTTAATTCGCCTTCATCATCGATTAAATAACGCACCTTGCCGTTGTCACGCAGGTTAATGGCATTTAAGATAAAGCGAGTGGAAAAATCTAATGCATCGACTTTATCAAAATGACGGGCTAGTTCAAAACTACTCCGCCCCACTGCACAACCTATGTCCAGTGCTTTGTTGGTTTCACCGATCAATGGTTGAATCTTTTCGATACAGGCTTTGGGAAAGTTTTTAACACCAAAATAATCTTTGCCATAGTGAAATTCCAAATACTGCGAAATTAAACTATCGGTTTCATACATATTGTATTCGCCATCGGCCAAGGAATCCGATTCAATATAACGAAAACCAGCATGTTGGAAAAAATGGCGGCGAAAAGCATAACGGGCTTCGCGAAGTGTTTCATTGCCAGTAGCTATCCATGAGCCACCTTTAATCAAATTGTGTTTCCCATCAAAAGTCGGAACGGAAAAATCATCGTAAGCTGAATGCACTTTAAAGCCTTTAAGTCCATCAATGGCTGATTCGGTCCATTGCCAAACATTACCAATCACATCGTAAAAATCTCCTTGTTTGTATTCATCAACTGGCGTAGATGAGGCGGCAATTTCTAGATTAATATTGGCACTGTCACCCACAATATTTTCATCATAAATACGCAGATATTCTGGTTCGGTTGGTAGGCGAATCTTTTTGCCTTTTTTGGCGCCCAGCCAATGACAAAAGGCCTTAGCTTCTAAATAATTAACATCAACGGGCCAACTCCAAGGCATATCAATGACTTCAGCCATGGCACGGTACTTGAAACCATTGTCGGTTTTAATCCAAAAAGTCGGATATTTGGTTTGTTTAAAATCTAACCATTCCCAACCTTCCTTAGTCCACCACTCTTCTACTTCATAGGCACCATCTTCGACAAAAGCTAAAAATTCTTTATTGCTAACCAAATACTTACTGGCCTTAAATTCGGCCACATCGGTAATTTTTAATCCATATTCATTGTCCCATCCATAGGTTTCTGATGGTTCTGATTTGCCTTGTTTAACCGTACCATCCTCAATGGGCAACAATTTATTCTCAACCACGTTATTGTCATCATCATAAATCGGCCAATCTTCATGTGCTTTTACATAATCCAATGGTAATTGACGAATCAAAACCGATGAAGTTTCAAGATGAATTCGCTCATGTTCAATACCCATTAAAATTATCCAAAACGGATCTTGCCATTTAATTGGGACTTCTAAGGGCAATTCATCGATCAATGCATTAACCATATCACGTACTTTATCGCGGTATTCTTTGACTTCAGCTACCATTGGCCATTCATAATTGTTTTCATCCAAATCATCCCATGACATTTCATCCACACCTATAGCGAGCATGGCCTCCATACGAGAACACACACGATCAGAAATTATTTTAGCTACTCTCAGTTTATTAACAAAAAATGTAGCCGTATGACCAAAATAAAACACCAATGGATGGCGCAGTCTATCGGCGCGCTCAAAGTAACCTTTGTCATTTACTATAAGCTCAAATAGCTTCTCATAAATGTCATAAGTTTCGTTAAAATAGTCTTTGATTTCTTGTCTTTTTTCTTCAGGATCACCAGAATTGATGATTGGCGTTAGGGAAATTTTCATAGCTTAAGTTTGATTCAAATAGATTTTAAAATAATTAGACCATTATACATAGAAAATTATTTCATACGAAATTCATTGCATCACTGATTGTCAACCCATCGTGCAAAATAACAATTAATCCTTTAGCAATACAACAAGCAATGATAAAATCACGGGTTTTGTATAATTACGGAAACTCACTTGCAAAACAACGATAGCATTCAAGCCATTCTTGAAGAACAACCGCACAGAATCATCTCTCAAGATGGGAAAAACTTTGTCATCTTAGGCACCGCGCACGTATCACAAACCAGTGTTGATAAGGTCAATGAATTATTGGACACAGGAGAATTTGATACTGTTGCGATTGAATTGGATGAGATGCGCTTTGAAGCCATGACCAACCCTGATAAATACAAAGAAATGGACTTACTTAAGATCATTAAAAACAAACAAACAGGAATGATTGCGGTTAATTTGGCATTAAGCGCCTATCAAAATCGTTTGGCTGATCAATTGGGCGTTGAACCGGGTGCTGAAATGAAAGCAGCCATTACTCAAGCCAAAGAAAAGGATTTAACCCTTTGGAAAATTGACAGAAATATTCGTACCACCATGAAACGTGCATGGCGCGGGATGAAATTCCTGGACAAATTTGAACTCATGTTTAGCTTTGGCGGATTCTTCGATAAAGAAGAAATTACCGCCGAAGAAATTGAAAAGCTAAAAACTGGCGATGTACTGGAGAGTACCTTCTCTGATTTTGCCGATGAATCACAACCCTTGTATACCAGCCTTATTCACGAACGCGATGATTACATGGCTGCACGTTTGTTGCAAGAAACACAAGACACAGAATCTATAAACATTCTTGTAGTCATCGGTGCCGGTCACTTAAAAGGCATGAGCCAATCCATTGAAGACAAAATTGATGCCGATAAAACCGTTACAAAACTGGATATCATACCACCAGGTGGAAAATGGTTGAAATATTTGCCATGGATCATTACCGCTGTAATAGTCGCTGGATTTACTTGGGGTTTTATGCGCAGTCCTGAATTGGGCTTGGACTTGATCAAAACTTGGGTGATTTACAACGGCGTATTTGCGGCTATTGGTGCTGCGGTTGCTGGTGGGCATATATTCACCATTATTTCAGCGTTTTTTGCTGCTCCAATCACCTCATTGAACCCTGCCATTGGTGCAGGCATGGTCACAGCCTTTGTTGAAACCTATTTAAGAAAACCCAAAGTCAAGGATTTTGAAAGGCTACAAAAAGACGCCACTGAGCTCAAAGGTTGGTGGAAAAATCCCGTGACACGTATTTTATTGGTATTTATCCTGACTAATTTAGGTTCTGGTATCGGTACTTGGGTCTCTGGCTTTAAGATATTTGCGGCTTTGGTTTAAAAATTAGAATAGATAAAATGAACCTCCCTACCCTTAAAATCGGTCCATACACTATGCCAAACTCTATTGCTTTGGCTCCCATGTCTGGTGTGACGGATAGACCTTTTCGACAGTTGTGTCGTCAACTGGGTGCGGGGTATTTGGTTTCTGAGATGTTGACTTGTGAATTGTCTTTGCTGAAATCAGCCAAGAGTCAATTTAGGCTCAACCATGATGGCGAACCAGGGCCGATTGTCACGCAAATTGCTGGAGCCGACCCAGATAAAGTGGCTGCAGCTGCTCAATTCAATGTTCAAAATGGTTCGCAGATTATTGATATCAACATGGGTTGTCCAGCGAAAAAAGTGTATAAAAAATCCTGTGGTTCTGCCCTATTGGCTCATCCCGAATTGGTGAAAGACATTTTGCAAGCCACAGTGCAAACTGTCGATTGCCCTGTAACATTAAAAATACGATTGGGCATTGATGACAGCAGCATCAATTGCCTGGAAATAGCACAAATTGCCCAAGATTGTGGTGTGCAAGCCTTGTTTATTCATGGACGCACCCGCATACAGAAGTACAAAGGATTTGCTGATTACCAACACATTACTTTGGTTAAGCAAAACATTGATATTCCAGTCATTGCCAATGGTGATATAGATACACCACAAAAAGCCCAGTTTGTTTTTGAAACTACGGGCTGTGATGGCATAATGATTGGGCGTGCAGCTCAGGGAAATCCCTGGATTTTCCGTGAAGTATTGCACTATTTAAACACTGGCGACCTTTTGGCCAGACCCTTAGATGATGAGATTATTCAAACCATGTACCAACATGTTGAAAATCTGCATGAATTTTATGGTGATTACAAAGGCATGATGATTGCAAGATCGCATATCGGTTGGTTTTTAAAACAAACAAACCAACAATCTATCGCCCGTGAATTATTTAGAATTAATGACTCGGGAGAACAACTACTGTTTATACAACAGAATATTATGAGGAAAGTCGCATGAGTATTTTAGGCCTATTTAAAAAACCCAATTGGAAAAACAAAGATGCAGAAACACGGGCAATTGCCGTAAGTTCAGAGTCATCTGAAGAGTTGCTATCACAACTCTCCAACATCAGTCAAAATGACGAATCAGAAAAAGTCAGATCAGCAGCAATTAGACGCTTAAAAGATTATGCTCTTATTGCTAAAATTGCAGCAAATGACTCTCACAAAACTGTCAAAGCAACAGCCAATAAAATACTCCAAGATTGGTTCAGTAAAACCAATGATGATCAACAATTAATTCTTATTGAACAAGTAGGCGACCCCAAGACATTAGAAGTGGCCGCAGCTAATTGTGCAAACAAAGAAGTGCGTGCCTATTGTATTGAAAAAATTTCCAAACAAGGGTTGTTGGCTGATTTATTGGTCAATGAAACTGACAAAGATTTACGTCATTCAATCGTTGATAAAATAACCAAACCAGCCACATTAAAAAGATTGGCCAAATTACTAAAAAACAAAGATAAAACCAGTTTTAAATCCATTCAACTAAAATTGGATAATGATGGAGATATTGGTAAAATCATCAATAAAAAAGCATTGGATTTGTGTGAACAAATGGAAAAATTAATCCACAATCCTACCACTTCAAGCAAAGCAGATGTTGAAACCATCAATGGCAAATGGCTAGAACTAAAAGCAAACAACAAACTCGAAGGTTTTACCCAACGATATGATGGCGCTTTTAGAACTGCTAGCTTAACTTTTGATCCAGATTTACGTGATGAATTTCTTACCCAACAGAGACAACAAAGAATCAACAGTAAAATTACTCAATTAAAATCCTCATTGTCTGATACCAAGGATTCCACTTGGGAACAAATCCAAACACAAATCAGCAAGTATTCTGGATTTGATATGGGCCACGCAACAGAGGAACAAAACGAGGAGTTTGACGAATTATTAAACACATTAAAGGCCTTGCGAGATACACAAACCAAAGAACAAGACTTACCAGAAAGCTTAATTGCTGTAGCTGACAAACTGGACGCTGTGCTTAAACACAAACACAAACAGCCTAATCAGATTAATGATTTTAGAAAATTGTGGGATATCCAAGCCAAAAAGGCCAAGAACAATTCCGCTTTTAGCACCTTGAAGAATCGTTTTGATACAGCCATGCTAAAACTGGCTGAAAGCATTGAAAACTCGGCTGCACTACGTGATGAAGCAGCCAAAAATGCTGTAACTGGTATTGAAAAAGTCAGAAAATTAATAGAAGAAGGACATTTAGCCGATGCCAAAATTGCCATCAATAAAATTGCTCAAAATAAAAAAATAGCGGGTTTTCACCCTCTGATTAAAGAACATAAATTTGCCTTCGATGCCGTTTGGAATGAACTCAAGGAATTGCGTCAATGGCAAACTTGGAGCAATGACAAGATTCGCATGCGTTTGATTGAAGAACTCAAAGATTTAGTCGGCACAGGCACACACCCTGATGCATTATTGAAAAAAATGAAAGAGTCTAACAAGCAGTGGAAAGACATGGAAGACCACGAAAAATTGGAAGGTGATCGTTATGGTGTGAGAAATCAAGAACTGTACACACAGTTTAGAGCAGTTCAAGAAGCGCTGTTTACTCCGGCTAAAGAATTTTTCGAAAAACGTTCAGAAATCTGGGGCAATCACCTTGAAGAAGTAGAAGCCAACATCCAAGCATTACACGATGTAGACTTAAAAGAAACCTCTGACAGAGATTTAGCGCAAATGGTTCGAGATGCGATTAAACAATTACGCAATCTTGATAGTATTCCACCAAAAAACAGAGGCAAATGTGCAGCCAAGATTCGTTCGGGCACTGCACGAATTGACGCACATTTAAAAGAAGCTTATAAAGTCGCCGAACGCAGAAAAGAAAAACTCATCGAACATGCGCAACAATTGATTGAGCATGAAGAATTAGATGAAGCCATTGAACAAGCAAAAGGTTTACAACAAGAATGGAAAAATGCAGGAATCGTACATCAATCTTCAGAAAGAAAATTATGGAAAAAATTCCGAAAAGCCAATGATGCAGTCTTTAATCGCATCAAAACGCAACGTGACCAAGTCAATCAAGAAAACAAAGAATTAATGAATCAAGCTAACACATTGATTATTGAATGTGAAAAGAACATTGCTTCCGAAAAAGAAGCCCACTCTATCCACAGCTTGATTGAAAAATTTAAAGACGATTGGAATGGGCTCAATGTCAATAACAAAGGACTGCAAAACAAAGCCAATAAGTTAATCAATGATGCACAGCAAAAAGTGGCTTCTTTGGCCAATTCTGAAACAATTGATATGTTGAAAAACGCACAAAAATTCGCCAATATCTGTCAAAATCTAGAACTAGGTAAAATTGACAAAGATAAAGCGCAAGAAAAATGGAACAAATTACAAATTGTTTCTGATAAAAAACTGGCTAAAAATTTAGACAAACGAATGGCAAATATTGATTCTGAAAATGAGCAGTTTATAGAGCAAGCCAACTTGATCTTGATTTCAGCTGAATATCTGTGTGGAATTGCCACACCCGAAGAATACAAAGAACAACGCCTAGCTTATCAAGTCGATGAATTATCAAAACGCATGAGTGGAGAAGAAGTCACACCAGAAATAGAGAAAGCACAACAATTATTAACCGATTGGTTTGTACTTTCTGGAGCAGATGAAGAATTTATAAAAACCAATGAAAAGCGCATTAAAAAACTAATAAAGGGTTTGTTTGAGTTATTGACTTAATTCTTTGGCACAACTGACAGCAAATCTCATTAAATTCAGATGTGCTCAGTTAGAAGTTTATATTTTTAAAAATTATATTTAAAAATTCTTCACCCTTATTAGTCAACAACCATGCCAAACCTGCACAATTTATAATAACGGTTAACCAAAAATAAACTCTAAATGATAGTTTCTTTGATTTATGCCTAAGAAAACTTTGAGCCAGAGTTCCTCCAGGCCAACCCCCAAGAATAGAGAACAAGTGCAAAGTGCTTTCGGGGGTTCTCCACTTGCCTTTTTTTGCTGCCGATTTATCTTTTGCATAGAGTAACAACAATAACAAACTCAATCCGAAGTACAAATATAAAACAACGATAGGTAGGATCTTAAAATAAATTAAACCTATAAGTAAAGCATAAAAAACAAAAGTCAAATACAAAGAAAACCTTAGTTGTGTTCTTGCAACAGTTGCCTTGACATGACCATTTTCTGGGAGTACATTTTTAGCATAGGCTCTGCTGTCCTTATCAGTTGCAACCACATAATTTACTTTCAAACCATTAACTGGTGTTTTATGCTTTTTACTGAAATCATTGATATGAAAAAAAATATCTTTTTCAACACCCTCAGATACGATGAAACCAAAACCCTTGTTTTCATGCCAATTTGAAACAACTCCTTTTTTAAGTGCCATAAGTAAACCAATATTTTAAATGTGGGAGATTCGTATATTAGCATACAACGTTATCGACTTCTGCACTTAAATCCTACATACAAACATGATATAATCCTCAAAATGACAACAATCAAAAATACAATCAACACCGAATCAGCCGAATTTCATGAAAACCATCAGTTTATGCATGGCTTAGTAGATGAACTTCGTGAAATCACTGACACCATTTCGTTGGGTGGCTCAGAAAAATCCAGAGACAGGCATGAGTCACGTGGTAAACTATTGGTTCGCGATAGGATCCATACACTTCTTGACAAAGGCAGTCCATTTTTAGAGCTCTCAGCGCTTGCTGCCAACCAAATGTACGATAATGCAGCTCCTTCTGCTGGAGTCGTGACTGGAATTGGCGTGATACATGGACAAAAAGTGATGATTGTTGCCAATGATGCTACGGTTAAAGGCGGAACTTATTTTCCATTGACAGTTAAAAAGCATCTACGTGCACAAGAAATTGCCTTAGAAAATCATTTGCCCTGTATTTATTTGGTCGATTCAGGTGGTGCATTTTTACCTTTACAAGATGAAGTGTTCCCCGATAAGGAACATTTTGGACGAATATTTTATAACCAAGCGCAATTGTCGGCCAAAAACATTCCGCAAATTGCGGTAGTAATGGGTTCCTGTACCGCAGGTGGAGCGTATGTACCCGCCATGTGTGATGAAGCGGTTATAGTAAAAGAACAAGGCACCATATTTTTGGGTGGCCCACCATTGGTTAAAGCGGCTACAGGCGAAGTAGTCGATGCCGAAACTTTGGGTGGAGCTGAAGTACATTCATCTATCTCGGGGGTCACTGATCATTTTGCCGAAAATGACGAACATGCCTTAGAAATCACCCGCGATATTGCCAAATATTTCAATAGAAAGCCACATGACTGGTTACAAAAACAAGAAACCAAAACACCCATTTACAATGAAAAAGAATTGTACGGAATCGTGCCTCAAAGCACACGTACGCCCTATGATATTCGACAAATCATTGCCCGTATTGTTGATGGCTCTGTATTTCAAGAGTTCAAGGCCAAATATGGTACAACACTAATCACAGGATTTGCCCACATTCATGGCAATCCCGTTGGAATCATTGCCAACAATGGGATATTGTTCTCAGAATCTGCACTCAAAGGTGCACATTTTGTTGAATTGTGTTGTCAACGCAATATTCCTTTGGTGTTTCTACAAAACATCACTGGTTTTATGGTTGGCAAAGAATACGAACACAATGGCATAGCCAAAAATGGTGCAAAAATGGTCACCGCGGTGGCTTGTGCGTCAGTGCCCAAATACACCGTGGTTATCGGCGGTTCATTCGGTGCAGGAAACTATGCTATGAATGGGCGTGCTTATGCTGGCAGATTCTTATGGATGTGGCCAAATGCCAGAATTTCCGTTATGGGTGGCGAACAAGCCGCATCCGTATTAACCACTATTAAACAAGATGGCATGGACAAACGTGGACTCAAGTGGGACGATAAAGAAAAACAAGCCGAATACGATAAGATCAAACAATTATACGAAGACCAAGGCTCACCCTATTATTCAACCGCAAGACTTTGGGATGATGGTATTATCAATCCAATAGACACACGAAAAATTTTGGGACTGGCCATAGAAGCAGGTTTAAATGCGCCAGTTAAAGAGACCAAATACGGTGTATTCAGGATGTAATGAGTCCTGTATTTTTAATATTCAGTCATCTCCAACAACTAATATTCACATCATTCCCGCATAGGCGTACTGGTGTCCAATTAAATTGTATGATGGGCCACGCCCATCATTTTTCTTCAATAGTTGTGTTTTACCTGAGCGTTCCCTAACAAGTCAAATCTGAGACAACTCATACCAAAAAAAGAAAGAAAAGAAAACGGCGAGAACAAAAAACCAACCATAGAATTTTCTTGCTTTAGGATTTGATTCAGATGAAAAATATTTAAATAAAGAAAATATTGCAACCAAAGATGGTGGCAAACAACCCAACAATGCTCCTTCAGTATCAGACATAACTATATACTTGTTCTTGATTTTCGTAAGTTGCCCTACTTTAAAAAAAGCACTCTTACAGTTCTTACATATTTCAATAGTCATTGAGTCCATATCTACTTTGCACAGAGACTGATTACATTGAGCACACTTTCGTTCAGACTCATGCATTTCTTCATTGTCAAAGACTTTATCCAAACAATCTGTTTCAAAGTTATACTTAAAGGCAGTTACAGCACTAGGGTTCAAGAATACACCATGACATTTCTGACAATAATGAGCATAAACATTTTCTTGTGTTTTCTTTACTAGGTTTGATTGATCATTTGGACATTTCATATTTACTATTATTTCATACATTAATACAGTAATACTATAGCCCATCAGTAATATTTTATTTCTACTTGCATATCAAGAGGCCATAAATATACCTGCATTATTAATAATAAATGATGGAATTGACAATTTTTCTGATAAAATTTACCAACCATCTATAATCTGTATTGTTCTAGTCATGAATATAAAAATCAAAGAATCAAAAGACATAAAAAGAGACGAGGTAATTGCTCTTTACAATGCGAATCAGTGGAGTTCAGCAGATAAACCTGATGAATTAATGAATGCTCTGAAAAACTCACACACGCTTGTTACCGCACATGATAACGGCAACTTAATTGGCTTAGCAAATGCGATTTCGGATGGATTTTTGATGGTTTATTATCCTCACATGCTGGTACTTCCTGAATATCAAGGTCAAGGTATTGGTCACTTGATTATGAAAAAGATGCAAGAAAAATACCGTGGATTCCATATGCAAATGCTAACAGCAGATGGTAAAGCTATAGATTTCTATGAAAAAGTAGGATTTGAAAAAGCGGGCAAGACTCAATCGATGTGGATATATAAAGGCGATGAGCATTGACATAAAAACACCTCCCATATGGAAACTCTGATAAATAGAGAATTTCTCAGCAAGCCACCAAGTGTTTAGCTGTGAGTTGAAATATAAAAAAATAGGGTCATTCCCTTTTTGAGAATTTCACCGAAGCAGATGAATGCTTGATGGCTTGCCCTGCGGGGCTTGCATAGCTTGACAACCTCTTCTTTGAATGAAATTGAAATGGAATGACCAACCCTGCATTCATTCAAATCGACCTTGTAAAGCTATGGAGGCCTGAGATTTTTCTATTTATCAGAGCTTCCATATTTAACCATAATCAAATATAATAAATCCCATGAAAAAATTCTCAATGTACAAAACAATCAAAGTTAACACCGATAAACAAGGTGTTACTTATGTAACGATGGCTCGTCCTGACGTGCACAACGCTTTTAATGCTGAAATGATTGCAGAAATGACTTCTGCTTTTGAAGCTCTGGACAAAAACCTTGATACAAAAATTATCGTTTTACAATCCGAAGGCGAGTCCTTTTCGGCAGGTGCTGATATTAACTGGATGAAATCTATGGTTAAAGCCACTCAAGCTGAAAACCAAGAAGATTCATTAAAACTGGCAGCATTGATGCGAACCATTAATTTCTGCGGAAAAGCTGTGGTCGCCAAGGTGCAAGGGTTGGCTTTGGGCGGTGGCGTGGGTTTAATTGCTTGTTGTGACATTGTGATCGCCAATGAACAAGCCAAGTTTGGTTTAACTGAAGCCAAACTTGGATTGGTTCCGGCGGTCATTTCACCTTATGTTGTTGATGCCATCACAGCTCGTCAAGCCAGAAGATACTTTCAAACGGCTGAAATATTTACCGCTCAACGTGGCTTAGAAATAGGTTTATTGTCAGAAATATGTCCTATCGAACAACTCGACGAGTTGATTGCCAAACAGATTAAATGTTTATTGTCCACAGGCCCCAGTGCCAAGTTGATTAGCAAAAAACTGGTGCAATCTGTAGTTGCTAGAACCATTCCTCAACAGAAAAAACTGGATCAATATACCACCCAAGTCATTGCTTCTGTTCGGGTATCGGTTGAAGGACAACATGGATTGAAATCATTTTTGGATAAAAAGAAACCTAAGTGGTAACGAATAATTATCAGTGACAAAGGGGTAGTTGTTAACTATTGAACACATATTCAACTTGAAATTTAGCGTTTAAACCCTAAATACGATAAAATTAGATAAATATAACTGAGAACAACCTATGAAAAAAATACTTTCTTTTGCCTTAATCGGCCTATTTACTTCTATTTCTGCTTTTTCAGCACCCGTCTTGGTGAAAATGGAAACCAATCGTGGCGATATCATTTTAGAGTTGGATCAAGATAAAGCACCCATTAGTGTCGCCAACTTTTTACAGTATGCCAAAGATGGTTACTATGACGGGACTGTTTTTCATCGTGTCATCAGTACATTTATGATTCAAGGGGGTGGATTCGACGAAGATTTAACCCGAAAATCAACAAAATCACCTATTCAGAATGAAGCATCAAATGGACTAAAAAACCTTCGCGGCACCATAGCAATGGCAAGAACAGGCGCACCTCATTCAGCTACTTCACAGTTTTTTATCAATGTTCAAGACAATCAATCATTGGATTTCACTGGTGAAGACAATGGCAGAACTTGGGGTTATGCTGTATTTGGGAAAGTCATACAGGGAATGGATGTGGTAGATGAAATTCGTTTCACTCCAACCGGTCCCAACCCTCCTTTTCGCAGTGATGTTCCCATCAAAACTATGTTAATTAAATCAGTAAAAGTGATTGATGCAATACCCAGTGCTACTGAACAAGCAGTTGAAGTTCCAAAAGCCGTTGCTAAAACAAAATAATAACTAAGTGACTGATAACACGCTATTTATAGCTGATTTACATCTCAACGATAATCAGCCTGAAATCTATCAACGATTTAAAGTATTCATAGACAGTAAAGCCCGAAATGCTCGGGCTTTATATATTCTGGGAGATTTATTTGAATATTATTTGGGCGATGATGCTTTAACTAGAGTTGCCCAACAAGTCAGTCAAGACTTATTGGAGCTATCAAACAAGTACCACACTTCTTGTTTTTTCATGGCGGGTAATCGTGACTTTTTACTGGCCAAAGATTTCGCCATTTCAGCTGATCTAACCTTGCTTGCCGATTCAAGCAACATTCAATTAGACAATCATAAAGTTATTCTGACCCATGGCGATGCTTTGTGTGCTGACGATTTGGAATATCAAAAAGTAAGAACCCAATTGCGATCACCTAAATGGCAACAATGGTTTTTAAACCAAACTATCAAAGAACGCATTGAATTTGCCCAACAAGCAAGGGTTCAAAGTCAAACTCACACTCAATCAGCATCCGATGAAATCATGGATGTTAATGCCAAAGCCGTTGACAATTTGTTTAAACAACACAACACCCAGTTTATGATTCACGGGCACACCCATCGCCCTGCTTTTCACCTTACAAATTCACAACAAAGAATGGTTGTAGGCGATTGGCATTATCAAACCAGTTACATAGAATACAAAAATAACTACTTTCAACTGATTGCTTACTGAAATATCACTATGTTTTGTGATAAAATGGGCGTTTAAATAAACACGTTCAAGATTAAAAGAGGACATACATGACTGTTTTAGACAAATTACACGCCATTCGTGCATCAAAAGGGGATGTATTAACCAAAGGACTATCCGATGATATCGTCAACAAGTTTCTCGCATCAGACCAAACGTTGGCCCATGCCATAGAAATTGCGTATGAAAACTTCAAAGTAATTAAAAGTGAATTTCCAGATTTAGTTGAGATGGATGAACCTGCTCAATTGAAAGAAGTACACAAAGATTTTATCAATTTCTATTCTGATGATGCCATCAACCCTTATGTGTCATTAGCCGGTAAAGGTGCATGGTTAATAACGCTTAAAGGCGCTGTGATTCATGACAATGGCGGTTATGGAATGCTGGGTGCTGGACATGCACCGGATTATGTTTTAGAAACCATGGCGCGTCCACATGTGATGGCAAACATCATGACACCCTCTGTGCTACAAATGAAATTAAGCCAAGCCATCAAACGTGAAGTCGGCCACACCCAAGGCGCTTGCCCATTTGACAAATTTTTGTGCATGAATTCAGGTTCAGAATCCGTAACAGTGGCAGCCAGGATTTCTGATATCAATGCCAAAAACATGACAGATGCTGGCGGCAAACATGCTGGGAAAGAAATCAAAATCATGGCTTTAGAAGGCGCATTTCATGGCCGCACTGACCGCCCTGCTCAATATTCTGATTCATCACTTCCTGGTTACAAGAAAAACTGTGCCTCATTTGCCGGACGTGACAACTTAATCACTATTCCCATCAATGATATTGATGCGCTTAAAGCGGCCTTTGCCATGGTAGATGCCGATAACGTATTTGTTGAATCATTCTTTATTGAACCGGTAATGGGTGAAGGCAATCCAGGTATGGGCTTAACTAGAGAATTTTATGATGCCGCTCGTGCTTTGACCAAAGAACGCGGTACATTGTTATTGATTGACTCCATTCAAGCTGGTCTTCGTGCTCAAGGTTGCTTGTCTATTGTTGATTACCAAGGCTTTGGTGGGATCCAAGCACCCGATATGGAAACTTATTCAAAAGCGCTTAACGCTGGACATTATCCATTATCAGTTTTAGCCATGACACCAACTGCGGCTTCAATCTATGTTAAAGGCGTTTATGGTAACACCATGACAGCCAACCCTAAAGCGATGGATGTGGCCTGTGAAGTTTTATCTAGAGTTGATGATGATTTCAGAAACAACATTTTAGAACGTGGCAAAGAGTTTGTTGATAAATTAAACGGACTAAAAGAAAAACTCAATGGCCTTGTCACCAATGTCCAAGGAACAGGTTTATTGTTCTCTTGCGAATTGGCTCCTCAATTTAAAGCCTATGGCACTGATTCAATTGAAGAGTTTATGCGTTATAATGGTGTCGGTGTTATCCATGGTGGTGAAAACTCACTCCGGTTTACACCGCATTTTGCCATTACTAGCGAAGAAGTGGACTTGATTATTGATGCGGTTGAATATGCCGTATTAAATGGCCCAAAAGCCAAATAAAAATATGTCAGATAAAGATAACATAGACGAAAACAATGAACGGCGATTTGAAGAGCGCCGTTCTACTTCTCTGCCCGATGACTTTGTCAATCGCCGTAAAGGTGGTGAGCGCAGAAAAGAAGACCTTCCCATAGATTTTCCAGATAGAAGGAAAAGCCAAAGACGGGCTCCAATCGTCGGTGTTGACTTTAAAGACAGAAGAAAAACCAAACGCAGAAAAGACAAACTAGATAAAGACAAACTAGAAAAAAATTCAGATTCATAAAATTCAATTAATCCAACAATTTATTCAGGAAAATACCCATGACAGACATTTCTGTTGATATTTCAATCAAACAAGCTTTACAAGGCGAAATCGCCTTTGATACAGACGTAATCATCAAAGGATGGGTACGCAACCGCCGTGACTCAAAGGCGGGATTTTCATTTATTATTATGCACGATGGCTCATGCTTCGATGGCATTCAAGTAATTGCCGACAGCTCATTAGAAAACTATGCAGATGAAATTAAACATTTAACAACTGGCTGTTCTGCTATTATTCACGGAAAATTGGTTAAATCAGGAGGCAAAGGACAGTCCTGTGAAATTCAAGCCAGTGCAGTTGAAGTTACGGGCATGGTAGAAGACCCTGAAACTTATCCAGTGCAACCCAAACGCCATACCATGGAATTTTTGCGCACAGTTGCACACTTGCGCCCTCGCACCAATACATTTAGTGCCATGACCCGTGTTCGCAATACTTTGTCTCAAGCGGTACATCGTTTTTTTCACGAACGTGGTTACTGTTGGATAAGTACTCCGATTATAACTGCCAGTGATTGTGAAGGTGCTGGTGACATGTTTAGAGTGACACAATTAGACTTAGCCAACGTTCCCTTGATAGACAAAGGGACTGATAAAGAAGCCGTAGATTATTCGAAAGATTTCTTCGGTAAAGAAACCTATCTAACTGTTTCTGGACAACTTAATGTAGAAACTCATGCATTGGCTCTGTCTAAAGTTTATACATTTGGCCCAACTTTTAGAGCCGAAAACTCCAATACTACCAGACACTTGGCCGAATTTTGGATGATTGAACCAGAAGTGGCATTCAATGACCTAAATGACAATGCAGATTTGGCAGAAGATTTTTTGAAATATGTATTTAATGCTGTTTTAGAAGAAAATGCCGATGATATGCAGTTCTTTGATAAATTTGTACAAAAAGGAGTTATTGAGCGTCTGGAATCTTTCCAAACCGATGCCTTTGCCCGTGTAGATTATACCGATGCAGTAGACATATTGATTAAATCTAGCAAGAAATTTGAGTACAAAGTTGAATGGGGTGTAGAACTTCAAACCGAACATGAACGTTATTTGGCTGAAGAATATTACAAAAAACCCACCGTCATCATGAACTATCCTAAAAGTATCAAACCATTCTACATGCATGTCAATGATGATGACAAAACTGTTGCTTGTATGGATGTACTCGTTCCGGGCATTGGTGAATTAATCGGCGGCTCGCAGCGTGAAGCCCGTTTAGATGTCCTAATAGAACGCATGAAAGAACACGATTTGGATTTAGAAGAATACAAATGGTATATCGACCTCCGTAGATATGGAACAGTACCACATGCTGGCTTCGGTTTGGGCTTTGAGCGTTTGGTCAGTTATGTAACCGGCATACAAAATATCCGCGATGTTATCGCCTTCCCAAGAACACCTGGTAATGCTAAATTTTAAATCACATTCGTAGTGGGTCACCTATGTGTGGCCCATTATTTGTTGAATGACTGTTTAGTAACGCGGTGTTTTTATTTAAACTACACTGTCATCCTATGCTAACACAAGTTCAATTTTAATAGGATGTATAATTAGAACTAGGAGAAAGGAATAAGGCCGTGGCTGTCATGAGTTCTTAGAAACTGTTCGCAATGCTGGCCACCTTTCTCTGCCTTACAAAAAACCGGA
>JAJRQG010000122.1 GCA_024280395.1 Gammaproteobacteria bacterium
GCATTTAAACCATCAAATGCCCAAGGTTTATTGCTTAAATCGTTATAATTTCCACTAAAATCATCACTGGCATTGGTGTCCCAACCCGTAAATGACGGTTTGTTAAATAAGTTATTATAATCCCCACTAAAATCATCAGCAGCATTGGTATCCCAACCATTAAACGATGCACTGTTGCCATTGGTGATATTGAGAGTGGTTCCAGAAAGTGATAAATTTTGAGTATCTGTTCCAGTACCATCTTGTAAACCTGACAAGTCTACATTCTGGCTATTGCCATTTTCAATGCCTACGGTCAATGTGGTTCCAGAAAGTGCAAGATTTTGAATGTTCTGGTTGTCTGTACTACTAGCGATACTGGCAGGTTGCCAACCATTGGCCGCATCAAAGGTTAACACCTGTCCATCTGTTGCGCCTTTGTCTATCAATGTTGTGGCATAAGGTACGGATCGCATTTTTTGTAAGGGTGATAATGCGGTATAATTAACATCTGCTGTTCTTTTTACGCTGATTTGTAACCAAACATCCAAACCATCAAAGGTATTGGCTCCTAAATCAACATCTGCAATGGTGAAAATTCCTTCAGAAACATTGACCGCTGTATGCAAAGACACTGTGCCCACGGTATTTCCAAACATCGCTGCATCAAAAGCCTGAATCGCAACATCATAGCTGCCGTTTGCAGAAACGCCCAAATCAACGAGCTGTCCTTGATAACTAAAAGTATGATCTATTGTTTGTGCAGATGAGTTAAATATCACCAGGCACATTATCATTGTATATAGTCTTGTCATTGTTTTATCCTCAATCATTTATGCTTACAAAATACATATACAATTTCTAGCAAACAATAGGACAAATAAATTTAAAAAAACACCCTATGTGTTTTCAAATACTATCAATAAGCTACATTTTAGCCAAAAGCTTAACGACTTTATTTTTCAATGGCGTATAGGGCGCTCTTATCATGTCATTAAAGTTCAGTCGCGATTGGTAATAAACCGTTTTCAAATGACTAAAACTATTAAAGCCATTTTGACCGTGATAACTGCCCATGCCGCTTTCGCCAATGCCACCAAAACCAACCCCATCTTGGGCAAATTGGACGATGGTCTCATTCACAGCAACTGAACCTGACAAGGTGTTATCTAAGATATTTTTGATGTACTTTTTTTGATTGCTGAAGATATATAAAGTCAATGGATTGGGTTTATTGTTGATGATTTCTAGCGCCTGTTCGGTGGATTTAACCGCAATAATGGGCAAAATAGGACCAAATATTTCACTTTGCATAACCGAGCTTTGGGCATCAGGATTGATAACTAACAAAGGAGGAAACAACTGAATATCATCTCTTTTATCACTGCCCAATGGCCATAAACATTGGAATTTTCCAGATTCATCAGCGAGTTTATTCAGCCGTGTGAAATGTCTTTCATTGATAACTGCAGTGTAATCTACATTGTTCAATACATCTGGATAACAACGCTTTATTTCCCTTTGCAATGCAGCAACTAAAGCTTGTTGCTGTTTTTCATGAACCAAAATATAATCCGGTGCAATACACGTTTGTCCCGCATTGTAAAATTTACCACCGACAATACTGGCAGCGGCTTTTTTCAAAGAGTAATTTTCATCTATAACAACAGGGGATTTACCACCCAATTCCAAAGTCACGGGCGTTAAATTGCACGCTGCGGCTTTCATGATGATTTTTCCAACAGCGGTAGAGCCGGTAAACAACAGATGATTGAAGGGTTGTTCACTGAATTGTTGCGCCACTTCGATGTCACCGATACTAACCGCCACTTCTGTGTCTAAAAATGTCTCCGAACAGACTTTAGCAATAATATCAGCTGTCATCGGAGTCATTTCCGAGGGCTTAATCATAACCTTATTACCCGCTGAAATAGCAGCTATTAACGGAGCTATGGCCAAATTAAAAGGGTAATTCCATGGTGCCACAATGCCCACGACACCTAAGGGTTGTGGAATGACGGCATTTTTACAGAATAAAAATTTGATACCCGCAGAAGATACTTTGGGTCGTGCCCAAGCTTTCATGTGGGCAATGGTGTGATTAATTTCCGCGGTACAAATCATGATTTCAGCAATTCTGGTTTCCGCTTCACAACGCCTGCTGTAATCGGCATTTAAGGCTTGAATAATGTTGTCGGTATTGGCTGTGATGACTTTTTTGAGTTTTTTAAGCCGTGTCACTCTAGTCTCCATATCTAAGTTTGGAGCTTTACTCAGGCGTGTAAATTGTTGCTTTGGTGTCGTCATACTGTTCTCTGATTCATAACTACAAGGGTTTGAGTAATATTATCATAATAAACTGAATAATTTGTGATTTTCCTGTAAAGTTACTTTATTAGATTAATTCAACATAAAACCATGGATGCCGATTTATATCAACAGGTAAAAAAGATTGTATCGCATATTTGGGATCGACCCAAAAGCGAACGGGCTGTATTGTTAGATAAATATTGCGCAGATAATCAAGCTTTACGAGAGGCAGTAGATGCTTTTTTAAACGAAAATGTGGAGGCCGATTTTTTGGCTCAGACGGCTTTGGAAATAGAAATACCAGAGGAAAATCATAAAATTGATAAGCAGATTGGTCGCATAAAAATTGATCATTTGATTGCCCGTGGCGGCATGGGTGAAGTTTATGTGGGAACCGATGAAGTTCTTAAAAGACAGGTGGCCGTAAAGATTATGAGTGCAGGTATGCGTCTTTCAACCGAACGACGTCAGGCTTTTTTAAATGAAGCACAAGTATTATCCAGTTTACAGCACCCCAATATTTGTCAAATTTACGATTTTTTTGAACAAAATAATCAAGATGTATTGGTTCTTGAATTAATTAAAGGTCAAACATTAAGACAAGTGATGGATACTGGCAAGGTCAATAACCCTATTGATATTGCCATTCAAATTGTCAATGCTCTTACATCGGCCCATGAAAGAGGCATAGTGCACCGAGATCTAAAACCAGACAACATCATGTTGACCGAGCACTCTCAAGTGAAAATTTTAGATTTTGGCTTGGCTCGTGCAAACATCAAACTATCTCAGGCCAATAAAATAAATAACGACCCAAAACTCACTCAAATTTCGGGTACACCTGGATACATGTCACCTGAACAAGCCAGAGGCGAACAATCAAACTCAGCCAGCGACTTATGGAGCTTTGGCTTAGTATTGAGTGAGTTATTGACTGGCAAAAAACCCTTTCCTGAAAAAGCCTCCAGTGCGCAACTGTTAGAACGAGCCAAATTGGCAACCTCGCAACTGCCCAAGCACTTACCCAAAGCAGAAACACTGCTATTAAAACAATTATTTGCGCCCAAGAGTCATGACCGTCCATCGGCTAGAGCGGCCTTTAATGCACTGAAAGCCATCCAGAATCGACCAAAAAGGAGAATACGTATTGCTGTTATTGCAACAGTCATTGCTCTGATGGTTTTTGCGGGATGGAAATACACCAATGACCTCAAAAAACAACAACAACTGGCACAAATTGCCCAGCAAAAGGCAGAAGAACAACAAGCATCTGCCATCCAAGCACGCATTGATGCGGAAAATTTAATTGGTTTTATGCTGGATGATTTACATGTGGGCTTACGTGAATTGGGAAAACTAGAACTGCTGGGCTCGGTTGCCAATCAAGTGATTGAATATTATGACCAACTCAATGAAGAACAATTGCAGGCATCCGATGGTAAAGCCGCCATTGCACTGGTCAGATTATCTGAAGTTCTCACTGACAGTGGTCACAACAATAATGCCATTGAATTGTTAGAAAAAGCACATGACACTATGTTCAAAGCCCACAAGAAAAACCCTGAAAATGACTTAATTACCTACCGTTATGGTTTTGCGACTTATAACCGAGGGGAATTGTATAAATTAGCCGGTCGTGTCAAGCTAGCCCGTCAAGATTTTAATACAGGACTGGAGATTGGCGAAAAACTCACCATTGGATTAGAACCTGGCATGGGACCGACCCAAAGCCCCAATGCTACACAACGATGGCGCATATATTTGCGTTCTTTTTATCTTTTGGCAGACAGTTATACCCGTTTTGGAGAACCTGAAAAGCCCATGAAATACTAGAAAATGGGGTTAAACTGGCGATTCCAGCCGCTCAAATAAACCCCGAGTTGACCATTGATCTGGCCAATATCCAATATAAGCGTTGTGATACTTATTCTGAATTAAACTTACTGGATTTACAACTTGAATCCTGTTTGGCCACCTTAGAATTGGACTTGTACATCTACCGCAAACAACCCGATGATTATGAATTACACAAAGGGCTATTGGCCGATTACATGGCTATCACACATGCCTATCGTAAACTGAAACAATACGATAAGGGATTACCCTACGCCGAAGAAGGGCTGCGTTTGGGCAAACTTTTAATTGACTGGGACAGCCAAAATGTCAATGCACAAAATGAATATGTCGGTGTGTTGTTAGCCAAGGCTAGGTTATTACAAGCTGCGAGTGACATAAAGGGCAGCAATGAACTATTTAATCAAGCCTATGCCATAATTATACCCATTGCCAAAGACCATGAAGAAATCACTTTCCTCAATCACGCCTTTATTACCTTGGTGCATTTGGGATACAGGCAGAAAGCCAGAGAAATTGCACAGGTTTTAGATTTAACTGGTTTTAAGCGCCGTGATTTTAAAGAATTGTGCGTACAATACAATGTTCAAGAATGCATGGAAGAAAATTAATGACTGACCATAAAAGCATACAAGTGACTCTGTTATTAAACCGCTGGCAAGCCGGTGATAAGGCCGCATTGGACAGTTTGATTCCCATGGTTTATCAAGAATTAAGGCAATTAGCAAAAGCCCAACTGCAACGCAATCTAAAAAACAGCATCCAATGTACTGAGTTGGTATCTGAGGCCTATATGCGATTGGTTGATACACAAAATATCAGTTACAATGACCGCACCCATTTTTTCTCCATGGCGGCCCGCACCATGCGCAGAGTATTGGTTGATAGTTTCAGAAAAAAGAAGGCAGACAAACGAGGCAACAACCAAACTTTGTTAACATTCATAGATGACTCAACAACAGAAAACACCCAAATCATTCAACTGGATGAACTTGAAGATGCACTCGTGAGGCTTGAAAAACTCGATGCTACCCAAGCTGAAATTGTCACTCTGCGCTTTTTTGGTGGCTTAAAAAGCCAAGAAATTTCCGAAATTTTAAACATTTCCACACGCACCATCCGACGTGAATGGGCAATGGCAAGGATTTGGTTACACCGTCAATTGAATTAATTATACTTCAGGATTAATATTTAGTTGTCCGCTTTTTTTCATTGTTAACGCATACATTAAGTAAGCTCTAAAAAAAATAGAGCGTTAATGAAATTATTGTGGAGCGTTGTCATGTTATTTAAAACCTTATTAAAATCAAACATAAACCTATTAGTTGTGTTAATCAGTTTTGTTTCTTGTGTTGGTGCACAATCTGCAACCAACAAAGCTGGTCCCAATCCTTTTTTATGGACAGAATTGAGTGATGCCCCCAGTTTTCCTGGTGGACAGGCACAAATACCACGTGGACCCGGGCCATTATCCCTGCTTTCAGGATCAACATCAGCGATGGATTCCCGTGATGCTTATTGCATCAAAATATCCAATCCCAGCACTTTCCAAGTCACCTCAGACAGCAACGTGGATGGCTTTGCCACAGCCAACTTTGACACACGTTTGTATCTGTTTGATAAACGTGGCAAACCTCTATTGTTTAATGATGATACCGCACCCAGTACAACGCCTTATACTTCAACTTTAACCAGTGTAAGTACCGATGGTTCTGGCTATAATTTAACCCAAAATGGCGAATACATCTTAGTAGTTGCTGGTTTCTCTGATAAACCATTTGACAGCATTGCCAATGATTTATTTAACCCATCCATAGATGGCGTCAATTCAGCCAATACCAATGCCAGTCGTTTTGCCGCATGGGAAAACAACAATCCAGCTACGGGAGATTATTTTCTGGCATTACGTGGCGTGAGCTATTGCCAAGACAAACTGGATATTGTTGCCACTTCTTCTTCCTCTGCAACTGATTCAAATTTATGCACAGGTGATGGAAGTGGAGGGTTTACGCGTTGCAATTCCAACAGTTCATCATTTGGTAAAGAGGATATAACGACTGGCTATATCAACCATGATGAATTCCTTGATGTAGCTTTTGATTACAGTTTTTCCAAACCAAGTTATTGTTTGGGTGATGGAAAAGGAGGCTTTAGTAGTTGCAATGAACTAAATATAGTCACCACCAATACCAATGAAGTCGTTTTGGGAGACATCAACAATGATGGCAACAATGATATGATATTGTCTTCAACTTTTTGGAGCAGTCATTATATTTGTTTGGGTAATGGAGATGGCAGTTTTCAAAGTTGTACCACCTTCGTCAATAGCAACAATCCCCAAAGTGCAGACATTAAATTGGCTTATATGAATGATGATGCTTTTCTAGATGTGATTATTGCCAAGTTTTTTTCACTTGAAGTCTGTCTAGGTAATAGTATGGGCGGGGTCGGACCTTGTACTGAAACCACATTGAATGTAAATAAATTGGGTATCGCTGATTTTGATGGTGACAATATCACTGATGTTATTACTGCCACTAATGCTAGCAGCAATAATATCTGCCTTAATGATGGCACTGGCACATTAACTTGTACAGCCATGAATACAGACAGCAATCGCAGTAAAGACGTTGCCACAGGGGATTTGGATGGCGATGGTGATCAAGATGTAGTCTTTGCTAATATCAATGGTCTAAATCCTGGACTCAACAGAGTGTGCTTAAATGATGGTTCAGCTGTATTTACCTGTAGTGATGTTAGTGGTATTGCAGGATCTTATAATTTTTCCAAATTAGGATTGTTGAATGATGATAACAATTTGGATGTGGTATTTAACTCTGGTACATTTACTCGAAGCTGTCTAGGCAATGGTGATGGAACTTTTTCTAACTGTAGCAATAATACGAGTATTCAATTATTGGATTTTGAATTGGGTGAATTTGGTGAATTGCCACCTGATATTATGTTTGTTAATGGATTTGAATGATGCAGAACTTAAAGTCCCCTCTCCAGAGGGGATTTAGGGGTGTGTTATAGATCGGTCTGTGTGATATAATCCCGCCCATGAAAAAACAAACAAAAAACACAAGGATAAATACAAAAATAAATCCTTTCAATATACCAGACCCAGAATTTGCCGAACAACTAAAAAGATACGATAATCCTATCCCTAGTCGCACAGCCTTATTGGATTTTTTAACAGGACAAAAAAAGTTATTGTTATTAGACATTATTGCTAAGAAAATTGGCATCAACAA
>JAJRQG010000123.1 GCA_024280395.1 Gammaproteobacteria bacterium
GAAAATGGCGTGGTTGTCCATCCAGCTCTGTTATAATCATTGAATGAAAAAAAACAAGATATCAGGACATGTGCGCAATCGGGTAAGGGAAAGTTTATTTTTTTTGATTATTCCGGTTGCCGCCTATGTCTTGATCTCTTTGATGAGTTACCACCCTCAAGATTCTGGACCTTTTTCTGCTTCTGATACTGATGTTGTACGCAATTATGGTGGTACAAGCGGTGCATTTTTAGCAGATGTGTTGTTAAATCTTGTCGGATATTTAGCTTATCTTATTCCTTTGGGCCTTACTTTTGTGGGGTGGAGGGTTTACCGAAACCATGACATTGATGAGGTCAGCTGGATAGATACAGGCATCAAAGCTGGTGGTTTTATTTCTGCTTTATTGTCAGGGTGTGCTCTGGCCTATATGTATATCGATACCAATGGAGCCATATTTACTGGTGGCGGCATTGTTGGAGAAGTGGTGGGAAGTACACTTTTTTCTAGTTTAGGAATTATTGGTGCAACATTAATCTTAACAGCCATATTTTTGGCAGGTACAACACTGTTCACAGGTATGTCATGGATACAATTTGCCGATTTAGTGGGTAAATGGACATTTCAATTTGTTGAATGGTTGAAGTTAAAAGTTGAACAATTTAAAGACTGGAAAGCCGGCAAGAAAGCCAAAATTGAACGCGAAGAAGTTCGAAAAATTGATGCGGTTATTCAGGAAAACCGGGAGCCAATTATAGTCGAACCTGCATTTATTCCGCAACCTTCAGAAAGCAAACGTGTCATTAAAGAAAGGCAAGGTCAGTTATTTGATACTTTGCCAGCCAGCAAATTCCCGCCATTAACCTTATTGGATGAACCTAGCAATCAAGTGATTGGTTATTCTAAAGACGAATTGGAAGTTTTATCTCGTCAAGTAGAGCTAAAACTGGCGGATTTTAGAGTCAAAGTCAAGGTGGTTGGAGTCTATCCTGGACCAGTGGTTACACGCTTTGAATTAGAACCAGCACCTGGAGTAAAAGTCAGCCAAATTATGAATTTGGCGAAAGATTTGGCGCGAGGATTGTCAGTTATCAGTGTTCGCATAGTCGATGTAATTCCGGGCAAACCCTATATTGGCGTAGAAATACCCAACAACAACCGAGAAATTGTTTATTTAAGCGAAGTATTGCGTTCGGTCGAGTTTGACAAGTCACGATCTCCACTCACTTTGGGTCTGGGCAAAAGTATCGCAGGACGACCTGTTGTGGTTGATATTGCCAAAATGCCACATGTACTGGTTGCAGGAACAACCGGTTCAGGTAAGTCAGTTGCTGTGAATGCCATGATTGTCAGTTTGCTATATAAGGCAACACCAGATGAAGTCAAGATGATTATGGTGGATCCAAAAATGTTAGAGCTGTCCGTTTATGAAGGCATTCCACATTTATTGGCCCCTGTAGTTACCGACATGAAAGAAGCCTCCAATGCTTTGCGTTGGTGTGTTGCTGAAATGGAAAGACGCTATAAACTGATGGCTGCGGTGGGCGTTAGAAATTTAGCAGGTTATAACAAAGCGGTTAAAAAAGCCAAAGCCGACGGTGAACCATTGTCTGATCCACTATTTAAACCAGATGCATTGATACCAGGGCAGAAGCCACCCGAATTAGAAACCATGCCATATATCGTTATTATTATTGATGAATTCGCAGATATGATGATGATCGTGGGTAAAAAAGTCGAGCAATTAATTGCCCGCCTAGCACAAAAAGCCCGAGCAGCAGGTGTGCATTTAATTTTGGCTACACAGCGACCCTCAGTAGATGTAATAACTGGTTTGATTAAGGCCAATATCCCAACACGTATTGCCTTCCAAGTTTCATCAAGAATTGATTCAAGAACTATTCTTGATCAAGGTGGAGCAGAACAATTATTGGGTCATGGTGATATGTTGTATCTTCCTCCAGGGAAAGCCATTCCTATAAGAATTCACGGGGCATTTGTTGATGACCATGAAGTACATGGCATCGTTAATTACTTAACCAAACATTATGAAGCCGATTATCAAAAAGGCATTTTAGATGAAGTTCAACTCACTGCAGATGGACAAGAACTCAGTGCTACAGGAATGCCACAAGCACCAGAAAGCGATGTAGATGAGTTTTATGACAAGGCAGTATTTGTGGTTACAGAAAGCCGCAAAGCTTCGATTTCATACGTACAAAGACGATTGCGAGTTGGCTATAATCGAGCGGCAACAATCGTTGAACAATTAGAAGAAAACGGCGTGGTCAGCGCACCGGCCCATAATGGTGCAAGAGAAGTTTTGGCTCCGGCTCCTGTTTCTATGGATGATTAGGTTGTTTTTCTCGCACTGAATGTATTAAAGAAAGATCAAGATCAAAAACCTATATCGCACGGAGGCACGGCGAACACGGCGAAAATTAAGATCAAAAGCATTGTTTCTAGCAGAGATAGAGTATACAGTGAAAAAATTAAAAATATTTTCACAGGTATACAGAGAGCATTAATTTCAAGATGTGAATGTTAATCTCTTTGTATGTTATACTTAAACAATATACATGGCTTTCACATTGCTCGTGTTTCTTGCATATTATTAGCTTGTGCCAATTATGTTGAATTTTGGTTTGAGGAAAATAAAGCAAAGCTTTTTTGTTTCCCATTATTTTTATTTGGAATTTTTTTTGGGAAAATCTGTAGCAGTTTTAAAAAACATCGTCATGATAATATATTTATTTTGAGAAAATTGGCTAAACAATAAAACGATTTCGCATGGATAATATTGAAAAATTAAAAGAAAAGCTTAATGAGCAACAACTAGAAGCTGTTACCAGTACAGAAGGATATATTAGGGTTGTTGCTGGAGCAGGGTCAGGTAAAACAAGAGCATTAACATCTAGGTATATTTACCTAGTTGAAGCTTTAGGGATAAATACTTCTAATATACTCTGTGTTACTTTTACAAACAAGGCTGCACAAGAGATGCGAACAAGAGTCAAAAAAATACTAGGTGCCCAGTCTGATTTAAGTTACATTACTACCTATCACGGTTTTTGTGTCCGAGTATTAAGAGAGGATATAAATAAAATACAATACCCGAAAAAATTCATAATAATAGATGTCGATGATCAAAAAACAATTCTTAGATCTATTTTTAATGAGTTTGGATTGACTTCGAAAGATTATACTTTCAAAAACGTGTTAGGATATATTGGAGAGAGAAAAATATCTGGAGATTACCTGAAATATATTCTTGAATTTAAAAAGCATGAAGGAAATGATGGGCTTGAAAGGATATTTATGAGATATTTGGAAAAGCAACAGAGAAATTTTGCTTTAGACTTTGAGGACTTAATAAACTTTACAATTTATATTTTTAATAAATACCCAGATACTTTGGAAAAATGGCAAAAGAGATTACAGTATATTCAAGTCGATGAAACCCAAGACAGTTCAGGAAAGCAGTTTGGACTGGTTGAAAGTTTGGCTTTGTTCCATAAAAATCTTTTTGTTGTAGGTGACCCTGATCAAACTATTTATGAATGGAGGGGAGCGAAACCTGAATTATTAGTTGATTTTGATAAAAAATATACAGATTCAAGAACCATCATTATGAATCAAAATTATCGTTCAACCCCTAATATCTTAAATCTTGGTAATCATATAATCAGGAATAATAAATTAAGAGTTGATAAGGATATGTTTACGAATAATTGTAAAGGAGTTGAAGTCGTTCATTTTCATGGTAAAAATGAAGATAAAGAAGGCCTATGGATTGCAAGTGAAATTAAAAGACTAGTTGAAGATGAAAATTGTGTTTATTCAGATTTTGCAATACTTTATCGTGCGCACTATATTTCTAGATATATAGAGCAATCTTTTATAAGACAGGAAATTCCTTACTCAATATTTGGAGGGATTAAGTTTTTTGAACGCAAAGAGATAAAAGATGTTTTAGCCTATTTAAGATTGGTTGAAACTGGAGATGATATTTCATTCCTTCGTATCGTAAACACACCGAGTAGAAAACTAGGGAAAAAGTTTATTAGCAATGTGGCTGAAATAGCAGAGAGAAACAATGTTTCTTTATTTGTAGCTCTAAAAAGCAATATTACAGATAAAAATTTAAATAAGAAAGGGGCCATAGATTTTTTAAACTTGGTAAATAGGTTTAAAAAGAGAAAAGATATCTTAAATATTTCGGATTTAGTTAAAGAGATAATGGATGAAAGTGGCTTGTCTGAATATTTCAGAATAGATGGAGACAATGAAAGGTTAGATAATATCAAAGAACTTCAAGATTCAATAATAATGCTAGAATCACAAGATGAAGAGCGACTTTTGTTAAGTGAATTTTTGCAAGAAATTGCTCTTTACACAGATATGGACATCGAAGATGAGGAAAATGATAAAGTCAAACTTATGACTATACACATATCTAAAGGATTAGAGTTTCCATATGTCTTTTTGTGTGGTTTTACAGAAGGAGTTTTACCAAGTGCTATGTCTCTAAAATTTGGTGGCCCAACGGCATTAGAAGAAGAAAGAAGATTGACTTATGTTGCTATAACAAGAGCAGAAAAGGCTTTTTATATGACTGAGTCAGAAGGGTTTAGTTATGGTTCCGGTTTTAGTAAGTATCCTTCTCGTTTTCTTTTTGAAATTAGTGAAAGTTTTTATGTTCGTCAAGGAGTTTTAAGCCAAGAAGTTATTGATGAAGCCAAACAAAGTATAAAAAACAATTCATCTGATTCAGTAATTAAAAGTCAATTTAAAGAGGGGGATTTGGTAAAGCATGATGTTTTTGGCAAAGGTGAAATACTTAAAATAAATAAGAATCAAACTTATGAAATTAAATTTATAGAATCCAAGATTAGTAGAGTAATAAATTTTGAGTTTAAAGGTTTGAAATTAATTAGTAAACCCTTTGTAATTAAAGGTATGAATAGTAAAAAACACATTCATAATACAATTAAAAGCGAGTTCAGGCCTGGAGATTTTGTAAGACATGATATTTTTGGTAAAGGCTGTATAATTGAATCAGATGACATATTTTATCATATCAAATTTAAAAAATTAAAAGACATTAAAGTAATGGCAATTGAGTTTACAATTTTAAAAAAAGAGAATAAATTACCTAAAAAAACAGATAAAGACAATAAGGAGATAAAACCAGTTACAAAGAAAATAAATAAAACCATAAATACAGAAAGTAAAACAAATCTTAACGAATTAGTTATAAATAAAATATCAAATCCGCACCATAATGAAACTAAAGAAGTAGAATTAAGCAAATCATCAATAATAAACGAACCTGTAAAAGAAAGTGTGTGGTCCAAGATTAAGAAGTTTTTGTTTTAGTATGTTTTGATGATATAAAAAACACTGTCATTTGTATATCTTTCAAGGGTTATGATACAGACCAATCTTTTTACTCTAAAGAGAGATAAAGTACTTTGACGATTTATTTTAATCTGTTCCGCCTATGGAAAATAACTTTAAATTTTATCTTTTCATAGCGTTCTCTGCGCCTCTGTGAGAAATAAATCTTTTGATTTTTCTTGAACATACGGTATTAATAAGTGTCTCTGTTATAATGTTCAAAAATTTATAAAACCTATGAAAATTAAAATATTAATCTTATCCACGATACTTCTTTTCCCACCATTTTTATTGGCAATTGATGTCAATCAATTACTGAACAATGTCCGGAAAGATTTGATCTCTCTGTCTGCCGATTTCAAACAATACGAGGTGGATCCGAGTCAGCGCGTGTCGGAAGTATCTACTGGTAAGATGTGGCTCAATGCACCGAATCAATTTAAGTGGGAATATTTCGAACCTGCTCCGCAACTGATTGTAGCCAATGGACAAAAGGTCTGGATTTTTGATGAAGATTTGGATCAAGTCACGATTAAACAACAAGACAGTACAAAAAACCCCATCTATGTTTTATTAAATAAGGAATTGACAGAAACCAATTATACAGTTGAAAATTGGGAGGAAGATAACAATCAAGATAATAAACAAGCTGGCATAGATTGGATTAGCCTAACCCCCAAAGTAGCGGGTGATGAAATCAAACAGGTGTGGTTAGGAATTGTTGGTAATGAGCTTAAAGTTCTTAAATTAAAAAATCAATTGGACAATATTGTTGTTTTTGAATTTAGCAACAGTGTTAAAAACCCAGAGTTGTCAGAAGATTTTTTCACTTTCGATCCTCCAGAAGGGATAGACATTATTCGCGATGCGATGGGTTTATAATTGCAACCTTTGGCCGATAAACTCCGTCCTAAATTTTTAGATGATGTTGTAGGACAGCAACATTTAACGGACAATAATCGACCCTTTGCCAAAGTCATTGAGAATAACCATCTGCACTCAATGATTCTGTGGGGTCCGCCAGGCACCGGAAAAACAACCTTAGCCAGAATCTTGTGTGAACAGTCCAAGGTGCGACAAATCAATTTATCTGCGATTCTTTCGGGCGTCGCGGATATTCGCAAAGCAGTCAAACAAGCAGAAGAAAATCGCGACATGGGAATGACCACAGTTTTGTTTGTAGATGAAATCCACCGTTTTAATAAATCTCAACAAGATGCATTCCTACCACACATGGAAACAGGATTGATTACCTTGATTGGTGCCACCACAGAAAATCCATCTTTTGCTTTAAATAATGCGCTTTTGTCGCGCTCAAGGGTGTATATTTTAAAAAGCATCAAAGCAGATGATTTGCGAAAATTATTGGAAAAAGGGATTCAAGAAACAGAATTACAGTTGACCACAGAGCAGCAAAATCAATTGATTCAAGCAGCTGACGGCGATGCCAGAAGATTATTGACCCAGCTTGAAATATTATCAGATTATTCGGTTGATGGTGTAGTCAAAGATGAAGACGTGTCATTGATAATCTCAGGACAAGCCACGCGTTTTGATAACAAAGGAGATGTATTTTACGAACAAATTTCAGCCTTGCACAAATGTGTGCGCTCATCCAATCCCGACGCCGCTTTGTATTGGATGAACCGCATGTTATCGGCGGGTTGTGATGCCCAATACATAGCTCGCAGATTGTTGCGTATGGCCAGTGAAGAAGTAGGCAATGCTGACCCTAGGGCTTTGACTTTGTGTTTGGATGCTTGGGAAACATGGCGGAGACTTGGTTCACCAGAAGGTGACCTTGCTTTAGCACAAGCGGCAGTGTATGTGGCCAGTTGTCCAAAAAGCAATGCAGTTTATTCTGCCCATAATGAGTCATTGGCTGATGCGAAAAACTTAGGTTCTCTTGATGTTCCTATGCATCTACGCAATGCTCCAACTGGCTTAATGAAAGAACAAGGCTTTGGCGATGGTTATCAATATGATCATGACAGTGACGATTCTGTCGCCTATACACAAAAAGGATTTCCTGATAAGATGGGTGAAAAAGTCTATTATCAACCCAAGCAAGCAGGTTTGGAAATTAAGATAGCCAAGAAATTAAACATGATAAGAACAAAACGCAATGCTAAATAACATTCTAGCCGTAGCAGCAGGCGGTGCGCTGGGTGCCGTTATTCGATTTTTAAATAACCGTTTAATGGTTAAGTTTTTTACCGTCAATCTGTACTGGGCTACTTTGATGGTTAATGTCTTGGGCTGTTTTTTGATGGGCATTGCCTATGTTTTGTTGTTGAATAAATACCACACCAATGAACCGTTTATTTTATTCATCACTGTGGGGTTTCTAGGCGCGCTTACCACTTGGTCAACCTTTTCAATGGAAACAGTTATCTTGATTAATTCGGGTGAGTTTATGAAGGGTTTTGTCTACTTGATTTCAACATTTATACTGTGTTTTTTGGCTTTTTATTTAGGAATGAGAATAAGCAACTAATTGAAAATTAACAATGGAAAATTGAAAACTATGAAAAAAACAATAACCTTAATCATTACTTTATTCAGTACCACAGTTTTTTCAGAAGATGCAAAAGAAGAATCAACTGGACTTCCTGGCACTGAAATTGTTTTGGCCAATATTACAGTCAAGAAAGGTCAGGTGAATTTAAGCAATGCACAAAATATTACGTCAAGAACAGGATATGATTCACAACCAGTATTTATGGACAAAGGCAAGTCTTTGTATTTTACCCGATATATCAACAAACAAACCGATATTTACCGCATGGATTTAAAAACCCGTGAAGCAAAACCGTATATGCAAACCCCTGAAAGCGAGTATTCAGCAACACCTATTGCAGGCAGGCAAGGCATCAGTGTTGTGCAGGTTTCGTTGGACAAAAAGCCAGATGGAACCGATATTCAGAGCGTTGTTTGGTTGCACAAAAACAAAAGAGGCAATCAAAGTGGGCTGATGAGTGATATTGATAATGTGGGCTATCACAATTGGACAGGCAAGAACAAACTATGGATGTTTGTCATCAATGGTGATATTGGCAATTTGTTTTATCAAACCATAGGTAAAAAACCCAAGCAAATGGCCAGCAATATTGGGCGTGCTATTAAAACTGATACAAAGTATAAAAACCTCTATTTTGTTGACAAAAGTCAAGATGATTGGTGGATTAAGAAAATTGACACCAAAAAATTTAAACAATCAAAAATAATAGCTCTACCCAAAGGTGTGGAAGATTTTGCGCGTGATAGCAAGGGCAATTATTGGTGTGGAAAAGGCAATACCCTGTATTTTAGTGATAAAGGAAAAAACTGGATGATGGTCAAAGAGTTTAGCATTCCCGGGTTGGCTAATATTACCCGGATTGATGTCAATCCCAAGCTGACACAAATTGCCATAACTTTTGATGAAATATGATATACACTTGTTAATCATTGATTTCAATAGATTATAAAAAATATTGGTTATTTTCAATTGCATATACGAAGATAAAAAGTATTGTATTAAAAAGGGGTTTTACATATGAATTGGAAGTTGGGTTGTTTGTTTTTTTTGGTTGTGGGATTCTTGTCTCAAGCACAACCGGTTGAACCTGCAAAGCAATCAGAGAAAACTTACATCATTGGCCTTTCAGATAACCCGCCTATTTCTTTTATCAATCAAAGTAACCAAGCAGATGGTTTAATTGTAGATCTATTGAATAACATAGCCAAGAATGAAAACTTTAAAATCAAATGGCTTTCTGATGAATGGGATGTTCTATTAACCAAAATTAAAGATGGCAAAATAGACATGCTCACTTCTGTTGGGTTTTCGGAAAAAAGAACCGAGTTTATGGATTATTCAAAAGAAGGGTTTATTAATAGCTGGTCAAGTATTTATTTGCCTCAAAACTCTGCAATTGATAATTTCTTAGATCTAGACAATAAAACAATCGCGCTTTTAACGGGCGATATCAATGGCATTAATTTAATCAACAGATGTGCTAAATTTCAAATTAATTGTAAATTTATCTATGTAAATACTTACACCAAACTTTTTGAAACAATTGCAAATAACCAAGCAGATGCTGTTGTATCTAATAATATTGCAGGTATATGGTATGCTAACCGGTATCAAATCATCAACAGTTCTATTATTTTTGATCCATCTTTGACATTTGTTAGTATCCCGCAGGACAATGATCCTTATCTTTTAAACCTTTACGATAAATATATGCGAGAGTGGAAGAAAAATCCAGAATCGTTTTATTATAATGTTAAATCTAAATGGTTAACTTCAAGAGCAAGACAAAGCGTTTCTAGTTCAATGCTGTACACTATTTTGGGGTTATCTGTTTTTGCTTTATTGGCCCTGTTTACGGCGATGATTTTTAAATATGAGATAAAAAGAAGGACTAAAGAGCTTTCTATTAGAAATGAACAATTTAGTCAAATCATTAACTTGGTTCCTCATGTTATTTATGTGGCTGAAGAAAATGGCAATATTTTGCTGGCTAACACAAAAGCCAGTCAATATTTTGGGATGACCTCTGAGGAAATTGATCGCTGTAAAATTGATAACTTAAAAACAAACAATTCCAGAGGTATTAGCTTTCTTAATGACAATAACTTAAGCAAAGGCATAAAAGAAACGCAATTAACAGAATTAGAGACAAGTGACTATTTAGAAAACAAATATACATTGTTGCTGTCAAAAATGCCCTTTAAAATTGCTAAAGATAACCCCGCTGCCAGTGTAACAGTTGCTGTAGATATTACTGATATAAAGAAGTATGAACAGCGAATTATGCAGATGGCACATTATGATGCGCTTACAGAATTGCCCAACAAACTACTGTTTGCCAATCGCATTAAACAATCAATTAATCAGCACATTAAATCAAAGTTGTTTGGTGCTGTACTCTCTATTGATTTGGACTCTTTCAAGGATATCAATGATTCTCAAGGCCATGAGATAGGCGACTTATTACTGAAAGCAGTGGCCAGAAGATTTGAGCAAAATATTAAGAAAAAACATGTTCTATCTCATTTTGGTGGAGATGAATTTGTTGTTGACTTACCTGAATTAGACATAGATTCAAACATTGCTCAGGGTTTGGCTGTTGAGTTTGCAGAATTCATTTTAAATGAAATAGCATTGCCTTATGAAATGCAAGAAAGGGTTTTTCAGATTACCGCCAGCATGGGAATTGTTATTTATCCACGTGATGCAGAGTCGGTAAATGTATTGATGCAAAGATCAGATACTGCAATGAATAAAGCGAAACAACAAGGAAGAAATACTTGGTGTTTGTTTGATAAGAAATTGGAATTATCTGTTATTAAAAACCACAGGTTAGAAACAGAATTAAGACAAGCGGTCAGTCAATCCCAATTTGAAATTGTTTATCAGCCTATTCACGCCAATGGCAACAGAATTGTGGGCGCAGAAGCTTTATTGAGATGGAATCATCCAACAAAAGGCATTATTTACCCTGGTGAATTTATTGACGCTGCAGAAAAGATTCAACTCATGGTAAAAATAGGTTTCTGGGTAATTGAGCAAGCCTGTATAATTATTAGACAAAATATTGATCAAGGCAATCCAGATTATTTTATAGCGGTAAACGTATCTGTTCAACAAATCAAAGACGTCAATTTTTATGACAGTATCGTTGAATATATTCAACAGTATAATATTCCAGCAAATCATTTAGAATTAGAGATTACAGAATCAGTTTTGATGGAAGATGTTGAATTGTCGATTCAACTTTTTAACAAGCTAAAATTGTTGGGTATCAGGATTTCGATAGATGATTTTGGGACAGGTTACTCTTCATTTAGTTACTTAGTTAGACTACCTATAGATAAAATTAAGATTGATCAATCTTTTGTCAAAAATTTACCTCAAAACAAGAACAGTGCAACAATTGTCAGGACAATCATAATGATGGCAAAAGAGTTGGAAGTGGGAATATTGGCTGAAGGCATAGAAACCAAAGAACAACATGAGTTCTTGATAGCAGAGGGTTGTGATTTTCTCCAAGGATTCTACCTGAATAAACCCATGCAATACAATAAAATTTTAAAGCTAAAAACATAAATTCTTTAGTGCAGACAATCATAATCATGTAAAATCACTGTCTACTTAGCGCTTGTAGCTCAGTTGGATAGAGCAGCCGCCTCCTAAGCGGCAGGCCGGACGTTCGAATCGTCTCAAGCGCGCCATTTTTTTGGTATATATCACTATATAATAAGTTTTCAATCTCAATACTTCAAAAAACTTATTTACAACAAATAAAATCAAAATATCAGTGGGCAGAAAAAATATTGCGAATTATCTTTCGTGATGTTTTACACTTTTTTATTAAAAATGTTAATTCATTAAAAATCACACAAGATATTGTCTGGTATTAAGGTTATATCTTGGTTTGTGAATGGTGATGAGATTATGATATAATCCTTACTAATATTGATTAATATGTGGGAAACCATGACAAGTATTTATGTTGGAAATTAAAGTGCCTTATCTGTTGTGCTTGGGAAACACAACAGAATTTATATTCACTAAAACAGCCAAAGGCATATTAGATTGGCGTGCTGAAAAATGCACAGGGCAAATTTCTCTTCAAGGGTGTACTATTGATTTGGGTTTGCCAGAACTGAGTATCACGCAAGCAGCACAGTTAGGCATCAAAACCTTGGTGCTTGGTGTGGCACCACCAGGTGGTAGAATTCCGGAAAGTTGGTATGAAATGTTGTTCTTTGCACTAGAAAATGGCATGGACATTGCCAGTGGTTTACATGATAAATTATCCGAGGTGCCTGGATTGGTGCATCAAGCCAAAGAGGAAGGATGTCAATTGTTTGATGTGCGTCATTCGTCTGAAGATTTTAATGTGGCAACCGGAATTAAACGCCAAGGCAAAAGGCTATTAGCAGTCGGAACTGACTGTGCTGTTGGCGAAATGTACACTGCATTGGCGATAGAAAAATCCATGCTCAAGCGTAATAAGGATGTTGATTTTCGTGCCACAGGTCAAACGGGAATTTTTATTTGCGGAACAGGCGTATCAATTGATGCGGTGGTGTCTGATTTTGTGTCAGGTGCTGCCGAAGCCATTTCTCCAAACAATAAACCGAAGCATTGGGATATCATAGAAGGACAAGGTTCCTTGTATCATCCGTCTTATGCCGCAGTGACTTTGGGCTTGGTGCATGGTTCTCAACCCGATGCCTTGGTCTTGTGTCATGATGTTAGCCGAACACATATTATTGGAGTTGAAGGTTATGCAGTTCCTGATTTGGCTGAATGTATGCAGACATACATCAGTGCCGCACAATTGACCAGTCCCAATGCACACTTTGTTGGGCTGTGTTTCAACACATCGAGTTTGTCTGAACAACAGGCGCATAACTATCTTGAGAAAACCGAAAAGCAATTCAACCTGCCTTGTACGGATCCATACCGTTTTGGAGTGGAAGCATTGGTGGATAAAATTTGTGAGATTGATTGAGAAAAAAATAATGAAAATAACAAAAATTGAAATATTTAAACTAAACTTGCCCTTTAAGTTGTCGTGGAAAATCCCATTGGGCGTGATTGATAAAGCCGCCAATGTGGTGATAAAAATAAGCACAGACAAAGGCATTATGGGTTGGGGCGAAGGCAGCCCGTTTTCACAAATCACAGGAGATTCACAAGCGACAAATATCGAAACTGCCAAGCACCTTGCCGCAATTGTCATGGGTAAAAATCCATTGGCAATTGAAACGAGAATGGCCGAAATTAATGTGCTATATTTGGCTGAGCCTTCGATTCGTTCTGCTTTTGATATGGCCTTTTATGATATTTTAGGTAAATCGGCCCAATTACCCTTGTATGCACTATTGGGTGGAGAAAAAAGGCAGTTACGCACAGATTTCACCATAGGAATGCAAGACACTGTTGACCAAACATTGGTGGAATTGGATAATTTGCTGTCCATGGGCTTTGATGCAATAAAGATGAAAGTCGGACGTTCGGGCCTGCAAGATGTGGCCCATGTCAAGGCTGTCAGAGACAAAGTGGGTGATGACATTTTAATAAAAATTGACTCCAACCAAGGCTGGGGTTATCAAACAGCTTGTGCCAATTTAAAGGCGATGGAATCCTTGAATATTCAATATTCAGAACAACCCATAGCGGCGTGGGATTATGAGAATCTGGCCCGCTTACGCCAACGTGTTGCCATGCCAATTTGCGTGGATGAATCCGTGTTTGATGACCATGATGCGATAAAACTAATACAATTAGGTGCTGCGGATTATTTCAATATAAAGCTAGGTAAATCAGGTGGCATTCACACAGCTTTACGCATCAATGCCGTGGCACAAGCCGCCGGCAATAAATGCATGATTGGCTGTTTTGCCGAATCACGTTTGGCTTTGAGTGCTTGTGCTCATTTGGCATGTGCTCGACCCAATATCGAGTTTATTGACTTGGATTCTGGTTACCTTTTTAGTCAAGACCCTGTTATTGGTGGAATGCAATCTGGTCAAGGTGGTTTGATTACGTTGCCAGATGCTGCTGGTTTGGGGGCTGAATTTGATGAGTCATTTCTTGAATGGGTACATACAGAGCAGAGAGCATGAGTGATTCACTGATTTCTGCTGATTGGACCTTTGCCTTGTGGTCGGTTATGTTTGGCATTGTGATATTTGCTCAAATGGTAGAAAAAACCAAGTTTGGGGCTACGGTTTCTTCTGTTGTTATTATCATTGTCGTTGCTATTGTTCTTTCAAATTTATCGATTATTCCTAAAGCAGCACCCGCTTATGATTTGATTGGTGGTTTTCTGTTGCCTCTTGCCATTCCTCTGTTGTTATTCAAGGCCGATTTACGGCGAATTATCCCCGAAACCAAGGGCATGTTGATTGCCTTTATGTTTGGCACTTTGGGAACAGTAATTGGTGTGTTGATTGGTGTTTGGTTGTTACCGTTGGGAGAGTCCTCGCCACAATTGGCAGGGATTTTTAGTGCAACCTATATTGGCGGCAGCATGAACATGGCAGCCGTTGCTAAAGTGGTGGAAATTGATCCTACCTTGTTGTCTTCAAGTGTGGCTGCTGACAATGTTGTTGGCGTGATGTATTTGGGTTTGTTGGCAGTGATGCCAGCCATCAAATTATTGGGTCGATTTTTTTCCTCAGATATTATTCAAGAGGCTCTTAAAACAGAAAAGCAAGTAGAGGCGAACACAAAAGTAATTCACCTAGATTTACTGCATTTAAGTTTTGCAATAGGCTTGTCTTTAACCATTTGTGCCCTTTCAAACTGGATAGCACAAACTTTAGGCATAAAAAATTATGCGATATTGTTCATCACGGCTATCACTGTTTTGATTGCAAACCTGTTTCCCAAACAATTGGCAAAATTACAGGGCGATTATGAAATAGGCATGTTATTTATGTACTTGTTTTTCGTTATCATTGGCGCCAGTGCGGACATTGCTTTGATGATAGACGGGGCTTTGGTCTTGGTGTTGTTTACTGTTATCATCATCTTTTTTCACTTACTGACTATATTGATTGGAGGCAAATTATTCAAGTTGGATTTGGCAGAAATTGTTATTGCATCCAATGCCTGTGCTATGGGGCCAGCAACAGCTGCTGCGATGGCAGCTAGTAAACGTTGGCATGCACTTATTACTCCGTCCATCATGTTAGGAGTCTTTGGGTACGTGATAGCCAATTTTATCGGTGCCAGTTTGGCATCATATTTATCCTAATTGCTTGTATAACTTACTTATTCTTCAGAGGAATATTATGAAAACTTTGTTACTAATGACTTTAATGCTACTGCTTAGCAGTTGTGACGTTAACAAGAAAATAAGCATTGAGGATTTCGATATTCTCATTCGCCACGGCAATATCACTGATGGTACAGGTTCAAAATCCTATATCGGAGACATCGGTATTAAGGCTGAAAAGATCGTTGCCATGGGTAATTTAAGCGATAAATCAGGCAAGTTAGAAATAGATGCCACAGGAAAAGTGGTGGCTCCAGGTTTCATTAACATGCTTAGTTGGGCTGTGGATTCATTGATAGAAGATGGGAAATCGCAAAGTGACATTCGACAAGGCGTGACCCTAGAAGTTTTTGGTGAAGGCTGGTCTTATGGTCCTTTAACTGAGGAATCCAAAAAAGGAATGCTCAAAGACCAATCTGATATCAAATATGACATTACATGGAATACATTGGGTGAGTATTTGGAATTTTTGCAAGATAAAGGAGTTTCCACCAATATTGCATCATTTGTTGGTGCTACCACATTAAGAATTAACACGGTTGGTTTTGAAGACCGAGAAGCAACAGACGCTGAATTAGAAGGTATGAAGGACATGGTCAGGGTCGCTATGCAAGAAGGTGCATTGGGCATTGGTTCTTCTCTTATTTATGCACCCGCTTTTTATTCTACAACCCAAGAGTTGATTGAAATATGTAAAGTTGCTTCAGAATACGGTGGCATGTATATTTCCCATATTCGCAATGAAAGCGATAAAATATTATCCAGTATTGATGAGCTAATCACTATTGCCGAACAAGCCAATATTCGAGCTGAAATCTATCATTTAAAACAAGGAGGTAAGCAAAATTGGGACAAGTTGGATGCAGTCATTGCAAAAATAGAAGCAGCCCGTGCCAAGGGGTTGCATATCACTGCTGATATGTACAATTATGTCGCTGGTGCTACAGGTTTAGATGCAGCTATGCCGCCTTGGGTGCAAGAAGGTGGTTATGAGAAATGGGCTCAACGATTACAGGATCCTACCATTCGTCAAAAAGTAATGAAGGCTATGCGAGAGCCTGCCGAAGATTGGGAAAATTTGTATTATTCTGCGGGCAGTGCAGATAAACTACTGTTCATTGGGTTTAAAAATGAAGAACTAAAACAATATACAGGCATGACTCTGGAGCAAGTGGCTAAAATAAGGAACAAATCACCCGAAGAGACAGCCATGGATTTGGTCGTTGAGGATGGGAGTAGGGTTGGCACGGTCTATTTTTTAATGTCCGAAGAGAATGTCAAAAGGCAAATTTCCTTACCATGGATGAGCTTTGGTTCTGACGCAGAGTCATCCGCTCCTGAAGGGGTGTTTTTAAAATCCAGTACACATCCTAGAGCATATGGGAACTTTGCTCGATTACTGGGAAAATATGTACGTGACGAACAGGTTGTTTCAATGGAGGAAGCCATTTACAAACTGACTTTATTGCCCGCCAGTAATTTGAAAATTAAGAATCGTGGACAGTTGACACTTGATTATTTTGCAGATGTGGTCATATTTGATCCTGATAAAATCCAAGACCACGCCACTTTCAAAGACCCCTTACAGTATTCAACAGGCATGAGCCATGTGTTTGTGAACGGTGTACAAGTCCTCAAAGATGGAGAGCATACTGGAGCGTTACCTGGACAAGTGGTTCGAGGTCCGGGTTGGGAGAAATAAAGGATTGCATCTATTACACGTGGGTTCGTGGTTTAGGAAATAACAAATATGCTGAATAACTTTCTACCGCTTATCATCGTTGTCTCAACTCTGTGAATAGCTGACTAGCTCATGCGGCAATATGCACAGTTGTCACAATACATCACCGTTCTTTTCCTGGCTGGTTCTTTAATTTTGGTATCTGCTCAACATGGTGTTTATTGGTTATATTATTTCTAGGAAAGCATCTCTAACGTGCCATTTTTTTGCTCTATATCAGGCATCAAATACTGGATATTTGCATTTTAATATCATTACTGATTTCCCCTCTCAATTTTTATAAGCGGTGTACATTGCGATTTTTAAAGAAATATAAGTCAAAAACTCTCGGTGATTAATAATTGGATTAATGGTTTTTTATTGATTTGTAATGTAAATGACTAAGATTCTCATTCAGTATTTGTTTTAGGTAATGTACTCTTCCATCAATTTCATATTCAACTATAATTGATCTAGGCCCAGGTATTATGGGATAGAATAAGTCTATGGAGGTCTTTTCGCTGGGTTTAATAGCGATGGGTAAGTGTGTTTGTCTCTTTATTATTTCATTGTTGATTTTACTGTTGTTTACAATCTTCAATATGCCACCAATGGCTATTGCAGGAACGGCAACGAAGACAGCACCACCAGCTGTGGTTAGTGTGCCCGCTGATAGGCCAATGGTACCCCCGCTTGCAGCAGACGCTCCCAATCCTGCGCCCAACACTGTTGCTGTTATACTGGTTTCCAGCATTTGAGTAGACCCTTCTCCAATTTTTAATTTTATCCCTGATTGTTTGAAAAGCTTTTTCACCAATTTTGTTGCTTTGTTAAGATCTTTGCGGTTCTTTCTAAGAGTGACTTCTAAATCTAAACTATTAATAACAGCAATGTCCTCTATAATTATTACCGAATCAGACAAGTTTTCAAATTGAAAAATGTATTCATCCCAGTTGGCATCTTTGGCCCATGAAGATGGGCTGTTTCTTACCAATAAATTTTCTAAAGTTAATTTTAGAGAGCCATCTCTTGATTTGGCAATAGGGTGTTTGGGAACTGCACTGCCATCAATGTTTTTTTTGTTGATTCTTGGTCCGTAGCATGATGAAGTCACAATGAAAGAACAAATTGATAGCATGTATAAAATGTGTTTCATAAAAATCCTTAGGTAATTAACTCCAGTATAAGTAAATGTTAAATAATAACTAGGTTTATATTGTGTTGTTTGAATAATGCCGTGATAATTTAAGTAAAACTAATAATTGAAATAATTTTATGGATTTTGATGCTATATTACCTCTGACTACGGTTGTTGCTGTATTGATTGCTGTGGCATTTCTGATAAAAAAATATGCTATGTTGTCAACCAACATTACCGTTCTCTTTCTAGCAGGACCTTTGGTATCGGCATCAGCTCCAATCATGGTGTTTATTGGTTCTATTCTTTCAAGTAAAATGTCATCTGACCCTAGTTTGGTGACATTGCCTTTGGGATTAATGGTGGCAGGTACTGCCAGTGCAACCATACCAGCCGCGATGTTGGCAAAGAAAATTGGCCGCAGATATGCCAGTATTGTGGGATTCTTCAATGTGCATTTTGGAGCAATACTTGCAGGTTTCGCTGTCTTAAACCAATCCTTTGTACAGTTTTGCATTGCCTCTTTTATGATTGGATTAAGTACTGCTTTTGCTCAACAACTCAGATTTGCAGCGATTGAAAGTGTCGAAGAAAAAGACATCAATAAAGCCCTGTCTATTTTAATGTTTGCGGGCATCTTTTCTGCCATGATTGGGCCTGAGGTAGCAATGCTTGGGAGTAATATATTTGCAGACAGCATTGGTTTTTCTGCTGCATTTTTTGGCTTGGCAATTATGTCCGTGCTTTCCATGATTGTTATGTTGTGGTTTGAGAATCCAGTTGTGTCAGAAGTGGAAATAAATATTCCTGTAAGGCCTTTGTTGGAAATTATTAAACAACCTATTTTTATTATTGCCTTATTGGCAGCTGCACTGAGTTATGGTTTGATGAGTTACATTATGACTTCTACACCCTTGAGTATGAACCAAGTCCATTCGCACTCTTTGTCAGATACCAAATGGGTGATTCAATCGCATATTGCTGCGATGTTTTTACCGTCATTGATAACCACCTGGTTGAGCAATAAAATTGGCATAAAAAACATGTTATTGATTGGGTCAGCTATGTTTGCCTTGGTCTTGGTGATTGCGACCCAAGGACACACTGTTCTCCACTACTGGTGGGCATTGGTTATTTTGGGTGTCGCATGGAATTTTCTGTTTTTCTCAGGCACTTCATTGTTGCATTTGAGTTATCATGAAGAAGAAAAACACAAAGTACAAGCCATCAATGACTTTAGTGTCTTTACTTTCCAAGGTGCATCATCACTGATGGCTGGTTGGGTATTGTTCAACTATGGGTGGGAGGGTGTACTGATTTCAGCCATACCCTTTGTTATTGTTATGTTTTTTATTAGTTTCTATTACCTCGTGCATACAAAGAAGATAGAATTTTAATCTTCATAATCTACCAATGACTGACGTTGTCTATTTACTGTTAACTTGGTAATGTCAGGACGAGAATAATGCCCAACTACATCGAAATTTTGTCTTTCCTCTAACACGCGATTAAAGTCGATAGTGCCATAAAAAACCCCTTCTTTATCAACAATAGGTTCAACAATCCACTGTCCGTCAGGTCCAGCGATACAAGATCCTCCATTGGCCATGGCTTGTGGTGCATTTTCTAAAATTAAATCTAAATGAGGTGTGTCATTTGGAAAATCATCAATGCTCATTAAGCCAGAAACCGAAACCACAAAAGAGCGTGATTCCTTGGCAATAAATTTGGTAATGTCAATGGTGTTGTGTTCTGCTCCTGGCCACACAGCAATATGCAGGTTTTCACCCAATCCATACAAAGCCGTACGACTCAAAGGCATCCAGTTTTCCCAACAATTCAATCCACCCACAGTAAACTGTTTTAATGGATGAACTTGCAACCCATGACCATCACCAGGCGACCATGTTAATCTTTCTTCATAAGTGGGTTGTAACTTCCGATGCACAGATTTTATTTCACCCTCGGCATTGATATAAACCAAAGAGCAGTACAGGCTATGCCCACCACGGTTTTGCGCGCGTTCAATTATTCCCAAATAGATAGCTATACTGTATTGTTTGGCAAGTTGACAAATACCATCCAAATCCCCAGTTTCAATTTGAATAGAATTCTTAATATAATGCGCATGGATTTCCTTCTGAATCGAAGAATTGAAATTGGCACCACCGGTAAAATCCAACCAAAAAGGATAACCCGGCAACAAACCTTCACCAAATACGATCAACTCGGCTCTGTTCTCTCCCGCCTCTTGAATACAGGACTTAATCTTGTCAATGGTTTTACTTTTATTCAACCAAACAGGAGAAATTTGTGCCATCGCTATTCGCAAACTGTCATCGGTATTTGTCATACTATTCCTACTAGATATTAAAACTTAAATAATTATAAACCAGAACAACCCAAAAGAACTTTGTAATTGAACCAAAACCCCTATAAAATGTCCAACTCTTTACTAAATAGCAATATTTGGTAATTTACAAATGAAGACTTTCCTTTTTTAAGGGTTATGTCTTCTGTGCTAGCGCACAGAGGGGGCGTCATTGGTTTCGACGTGGGTCGCGAAGTTTGTAGGTGCATGTCGAGGAGGAAACTACCCTCGTTAAAAATGTTTCAAATGTTATAGTTGCAAACGACGATAACTACGCTTTAGCTGCTTAAGCTAACCCTTACCTAACTCAGCTTACGGTATTAGGATAAGGGTCACTTAGTAAGATCGCTTCGATCGGTGTTTGGACGATTTGAAGTTAAACTTATCTAAACTGGCAAAACTTGATCCTGAATGTCGGAGCTTGTAGCGCGAGATTAAATGACATAGCTAAGCATGTAGATCCTCAGATAGAGGGCTGGCGGACGCGGGTTCGACTCCCGCCGCCTCCACCAATTAAACAAGCAGCCAACTGGCTGCTTTTTTTATGATTAATTAAATACATCCAATTAATTCGTAGGCACAAAGCACTGCCTTGTTCCTACGTATATTCTAAAATAAAAATGATTGTTTTGTCGGTTTAATGAAAATGACTCAAGTCAGAACTATTTAGTACACTCAATAAACCTACCAGAGAGGTGTCCTATTCCTTCGTTGTAGCCAAATTTTCCAGTGGATGTGTAGTATCCGTATAGCCTGCAATTTTTTTCTCTTATGCTGTCAGCATTTCTTTGGCGGTGGAAGTCTTTCCAGCTGCCTGTTTTTTTGTAGGGAGCAGTGGCATTTAGCGTGTTATAAGAATTTAATGCCAATGCGTGTTCTTGTTGAATGGCTTTTTTGTACCAGATATTGGCATCGAATTTTGACTTTTTGAAAAATTCACCATGATGATACATATAACCTATCTTATATTGGGCGTTGGCATCGCCTTGCTCTGCAGCTTTTTGGTACCATTTTGAGGCTTTGTAGAAATCTTTCTCAACTTTGATGCCTTTATAATACATACTGCCCAAATGTAATTGGGAATTGAGATGCCCCATTGATGCTGATTTTACAAACAAAGACACGGCTGAATTGATTTGTCCATTGTTTTCAAGCGTAAATCCTTGTTGGTATATTTTCTGTTCTTCATCGGCCAGCAATTGGTATCTGTTTTGTGCTTGTTGGTGGCCTTGTTGTGCTGCTTTTAAGTACCAAGATTTAGCCAACCATCTTGCTTTATTTCCCATGCCCAATCCTTTTTCATAAAAATACCCCACTTTAAACTGTGCCAGAGAATTTTCGCTATTTGTGGCTTGTTTATAGAGTGTCAGTGCTTGAGAATAACTTTGTTTAACACCTGTTCCTGTTTCATACATATCAGCCAAAGTCATCATGGCATAGACATTGCCTTGTTTGGCTGATTTTGTGTACCATGTAATTGCTTGTGGTAGTGACTGTAGAACGCCTTGCCCGATTTGATAGTAACGACCCAAGCTATACTGGGCATTGGTATGACCATTTTCAGCGGCTTTTTGAAACCATTGTGCGGCTTTTTGATAGTCTTTTTTGGATTCATTAAGTTTGGCGAAATATATTTGTGCATCGCCATTGTCTTTGTCAGCGGCCAATTGGAATAGGAAGTCCATTTTGCTCAAGTCTTTTTCCTTAACTGCAAGCACGGCTTGATCATAAAGTTGTTGTCCATTTAACTGGTCATACTCTTGAAGGGCGGCTGTGGTTTTCCAAAAAGCATCTGATTTTTTATCAGGTCGTGCGACCAAACCATTTTCATAGATATGTTTTAATCTAACACGGGAAAAATTGTCTTGCTCTTTTGCCAAATTGTACCAATAAACAGCCTTCTCATAAGACTGAGTCGTAATTCTGCCATTTTCGTAGGCTTCGCCCAGAGAACTTTGTGCTTTGATGTATCCATTACTTCCCGCTACTTCTAACCAGTAAATGGCTTTTGTGCCACTCTTTATGCTGTCTTCTCCGTAGATATATTTTATACCCAAATCGTACTGGGCATAGACTAGACCTTGTTGTGCTGCTTTTAACATCCATTTTATTGCTGTTGTTTCAGAACGGCGTTTAAATTTATTTTCCCCGTATAAAACCCCTAAATTATAATCACCTAAAATATTTTGATTTCTGGAAGCTTTTAGAAAATATTTTTCGGCTTTGTCATATTGCAATTTATTGACGGCTTTAATGCCTTTTTTTATGTTGCTGTTTTTTGTCAATAAATTTACTTGTTGGCTTGTTAGGTTATTTATCGGTGCTTCTGCAGATACCGTAGTTAACATAAGTATCATGAATGTTATTGGAATATGCTTCATTGTGTAAAAGTGTTTTTGATTAACATTTGAGATTCTGTATTAAAGCCATCGTCGCTGTAATTTTGATAAAAACTGGGTAAGCTTGCTGTAGCAATAATTTCCGCACCAAAATAAGGCAACATTTTTTGTGCGGCGGCTAAGGCTGAGGCACCACCACCTTTTCCAGGAGAAGTGCTGAACAAAGTTATTTTTTTATTGTCCATAAATTTGTGATTGTGTCTTGATAACCAATCCATTATATTTTTGAAAAAAGCAGACATATTGCCATTATGTTCGCAAACTGAGATGATGAAATAATCGGCTGTTGCTAATTTGGCATCAAGTTTTTTTACGGCCTCAGGGATACCTTTATCCTCCTCAATGTCCATACTATACATGGGAATATTGTAATTTGTTAAGTGAATAATTTCTACTGAGTCTATTTGTGAAGCGGCATAGTAAATAAGTTTTTGATTAATGGACTTTGAGCTGTTTGAACCAGCAAATGCAATTGTTTTCATCTTAATACCGTATGGGTTGATTGAGTATATTGTAGCATTATTTTTGGTTTTGAAAAGTGAAAGTGTTTGCAGACTTATCTGCGACTTGTTAGAAGGTTGAAAATCCTGTTCAAAGTAAGGTTTCTTTTATTGCTATCTGAGATAAATGATTCGGATATTATGTTCCTGTGTGCAAATATATTTTTCATCAAAAAAGCCGTTCCAGTGAACGGCTTTTGGGTTGATTTGAGATTTAAGAAATATTAAATATCAAAGTCGATGCCGCTTGTAGGATCTGGCATTTTCTTTTTAGGCTTTGGTGGCATTTTCGGTTTGGTTTCGGCCAAATTAGCTACCTTTGGTTTTTCTACTTTAGGTTTCTCAACTTTAGGCTTCTCTATTTTCTTTTGAACATCTTTTGTTTTTTTAAGTTTTACTTTTTCAATTTTAGGTTTGATTTCAGAAGTTGCCTTCTTAGCAGGTTGTTTCTTGACTTTTACCTGTGTAGGTTTGGATTCAACTTGTAGCTGTTCTTTCTTAACTGGTTTTTTGTTTTCAGTTTTGACTTCAGGCTTTGGGGTATCTTTTTTTACAGGTTTTGCTTTGAGCTTCTCATTCGCCAGGGCTTCTTTAGCTTCGGATTTAGGTTTTTCATCCTTTTTAGTTCTTGCTTCAGATTTTGGCTTTGTTGCGTTTTTTGAAGCGGCTTGTTTATTTTTATCTTTATTTTCAGATTTTTTTTCAACCTTGGCTACAGGTTTCTCTTGCTTTCCTGTCTCATTTACAGCAATTGGTTTTGGTTTGTCAGTTTTCTGATCTGCTTTATCTACAGTTTTTTCTGTATTTGCTTTGTCGTCAACTTTTTTTGGCGCTTTGTCCTTTACTACTTTGGTCTCGACATTTACTGTGGTTTCTATTGTTGGCTTAGACTCCTGCTCTTTTTTATCCTGCTTAGTGGGTGTTGGTACATCTGGTTTTTCACTTTTAGCTGTGGATTTAACCTCTTTGCCTGTATTGCCCTCAACTGTTTTTTTGCTTGTATCGTTGCCTTCATTTTTTGCTTTGTTGGCTGCATAAGATGCCACGCTGCCTAACGGACGCTGCAATATTTGTTCATTGGCCTTGGTATCTTCAGTTACAACATCATTGTTTTTCTGTTGCTTCGGCAAATTGTTCTTATTAGGCGCCTGCTTGTTATTTTGAGCTTGCTGTGCTTTGTTTGCCTGATTAGGTTGTTGTTTATTGTGCTGTGGCTTCGTAGGCTGTTGTTGATTATTTTGCTTATTCTTATTTTGGTTATTTTTATTGTTATTGTGTTGTGTTTTTTTGTTTTGTTGCTTGGTGCCACCTTGTTTGTTTTTATTTTGATTGTTGTGCTGTGGTTTCTTGTGCTGCGGTTTTTTATGGGTATTTTTTTGATTATTATGTTGCGGTTTTTTCTTCGCAGGTGTGTTCTTTTTGTTCCTCTTTTTGCTTGGTTGACTATTGGAAGTAAACAAATTTTTCAACCAATCAACTACTCCACCTTGTTGTTTTCTAACGGGAGCTTGTGATTCAGGAACTATCACATCAACTGCCGCAACTTGTCTTTGTTGATGATCGCCTTTTGTTGCTTTTGTTTCTGCTTCTTCTTCATTGTCAGGTTTTTTGAGCACGATATTGTTACTGTCAACACTGTTGGCTTCAGACTTTTTCAATCGTTCTATATCAAACTGTGGTGTTTGATAAAACTCATTGGCAACGACCAACATTGGTACATGGTGTCTTGATTCTAGATCTGCCATTTCTTGGCGTTTTTCATTGGTGATAAAATTGGCCACTTTGGTTGGCACTTGAGCTATAATCTTTCCTGTACCTGGTTTCTGTGCTTCTTCTTCCATGATGCGTAAAATTGAAACCGATAGTGATTCAATATTGCGGATAAATCCGTGCCCTGAACATCTAGGACAGGCGAATTGACTGGTTTCGTTAATTGATGAACGAAGTCTTTGGCGTGACATTTCTAACAAACCAAATCGTGAGATTTTACTGGTTTGAATTCTTGCTCTGTCATTGCTTAATGCGTCATCCAGTTGTAGTTCAACTGATCTTTGGTTTTTGTGGTTGCGCATATCGATGAAATCGATAACAACCAATCCGCCCAAATCGCGTATGCGCAATTGTCTTGCGATTTCATCGGCTGCTTCAAGGTTGGTGTTTAATGCTGTTTCTTCAATATCAGATCCTTTGGTTGCCCTTGCTGAGTTGATGTCAATAGCAATCATGGCTTCTGTTTGGTCGATTACTATAGATCCACCAGATGGCAATCGCACTTCTCTTGAGAATGCGGATTGTATTTGTCCTTCAATTTGATAGCGAGAAAACAAGGGTGTTGAATCATTGTAGTAAGATAACTTTTTAAGGTTATGCGGCATGACTTGTTGCATGAAATCGCGAGTTTTTTCATATAACTCCTTATTGTCAATTAAAATTTCACCAATATCAGGGCGTAAATAATCTCTTATTGCTCTTGTGGAGATATCACTTTCTTTGTATAGAAAACAAGGGGCTTTCCGATTTGCTGCGGCGGCATTAACAGCCGTCCAAACTTGATCTAGATAGTTCAAATCCCACTCAAGTTCTTCAGCAGTTCTGCCGATTCCTGCGGTTCTGACGATGACACCAGAGTTCTTAGGGTGCTTTACGTTTTTAAGAACGGCTTTAAGATCTTGACGGGCTTTGCCTTCAATTCTGCGTGAAATTCCACCACCTTTGGGATTTTCTGGCATGTAAACTAAGTATCGTCCAGCAAGGCTAATATAGGTACTGATAGCAGCTCCTTTATTGCCACGCTCTTCCTTGTTGACTTGGATGATGACTTCTGTTCCTTCTTTTACAGCGACAGCTATCGGAGGCCTTTCTTTCATCTTGTTGGCGGCAGCTGTGTAGTAGTTTCTGCTGATTTCTTTGTAGGGTAAAAACCCATGGCGATTTGAGCCGTAATCAACAAATGCTGCTTCTAAACTGGGTTCTACACGGGTAATTTTGCCTTTGTAAATATTCCCTTTTTTGCGTTCTTGTCCTGGGATGTCGATATCAAGGTTGTATAGTTTTTGACCATCGGCGAGTGCAACACGTATTTCTTCTGAGTGAGTTGCATTGATTAACATTCTTTTCATTGTATTGTAAGTTCCTGTTTTTAATGCAAAAATTACAATAATATAGAATTGTACCTTTCAATGTACAAGTTGATAATTGGTTGCGCATGGCATTGGAATACATATTCCAAGTTTATCGTAAGGGTGTTTTGTTATAAACCCTTGTCTTAGCCATTTATTTTTTAAGCGCTTAAAATTGTTAGCACTATTTTCCAATATTAAAAGCAATTCCATTGCCTTTTTTTAAAATTATATTATTGTTTTTTGCATTTATTTATTAAAATGCTGATGTAGTTTTTGTCTTGATCATTAAGTCGGATTGCTTAGCTCATTTTGCACCGTCTAATAATTTAGACTCAACCTGTGTCTTTGGGTTGGTGGCTTCCTGCCTTGCTAATCTTTCTAACTAAATAAGAGTTTTGTCTTTCTCAAAATCAAGTGATTTATTACATCAAAAGTTTTAGGATTTATTCTTTTAAACCCTTTGTAAATTTGTTTTTGTATTTTACTATTTAATTCTGTCTAAATAGAACGCGGAATGATAACATTTCTCGTTTAGTTAATATAGGGTAATTGTTGCTTTTATGCAAAATAACCAAGAACAAAATACCGAAGAAAATTTTAAAAACAAACAAGCAAAAAATATCTTTGTCGTCAAATCAGACAGTGATGGACAAAGGATAGATAATTTTTTGTTGAAAACCTTAAAAGAAGCAAGCAAATCAAATATTTATAAGCTTTTACGGAAAGGCCAAATACGAGTTAATGGCAAACGGACTAAGCCCATTTATCGCGTGTTAACCGATGATGTTGTGCGTATTCCGCCATTTTTAATTCCTGATGAAAAAGGTGAATTGTTTATTAGTGACAACCTTCTGAATCAGGTTCGAGAGGCAATTATTTTCGAGAATAAGAATTTTGTTGTTATCAATAAACCCAGTGGTTTGGCAGTTCATTCAGGTACAGGTGTGCGTGTGGGTTTGATTGAAATAGCCAAAAAACACTTTGCAGATATTGATATTCAACTGGCCCACCGCCTTGACCGTGATACATCGGGTTGTGTGGTGCTAACTAAAAATCGCGATGCTTTGAATGATTTTAACACTCAATCCAAAGGAGATACCTTGATAAAAAAATATTCTGCATTGGTACAAGGTGTGATTAAAAATGATTTTATTGTTGAATTGTCCTTGGATACTTCTGCACGGCAAAATGGTGAGCGAACAGTTGAAGTCAGTGAGACAGGAAAATGGGCGAAGACAAAGTTTACTGTATCAGAATTTTATCAAGGAAAAGTTCCTGCTACATTGTTACAATGCCAATTATTTTCAGGACGTACCCATCAAATACGTGTTCATGCCAGTGCAAGTGATTGCCCATTGGCTGGTGATCAGCGCTATGGAAACGGCAAGTTTAACAAAAAGATGCGTGATTTGGGTTTGAAACGATTGTTTCTTCATGCCGCCAGTATTCAATTCAAGGATGGAGATGAGTCAATTATTGTTAATGCGGAATTACCGAATAAACTACAACAAGTTTTAGAGAAGTTATAAATGTCAATCTACAATCACCGAGAGAATTACCCCAAGGGATCATTGGTTCAATTTGAAATCGAGTCAGAAATCCTCAAAGACAACCCTTTAAAAGATCCGCACACAAGAATTGTTTATGTGTATCTGCCAGCTGATTATGATGAAAAGGCGGTTGACTTGCCAGTTATGTATTATTTAGCAGCTTATACCAATAGTGGCACTGGTGTGGTTGGGTGGAAAGCTTTTGGGGAAAATATTACTGAAAGATTAGATAGGTTGATAGCTGAAGGCAAGTTGGGACCAACTGTTGTAGTAATGCCTGATTGTTTCACCTGCTTGGGGGGCAACCAGTATATTGATTCACCCGCGATTGGCAATTATGCATCATTTATTGTAGAAGAAGTAGTGCCTGTTGTTGAAGAAAACTTTAGCATTAAAAAAGGCATGCAACATCGAGCCGTTTTAGGAAAATCATCCGGTGGTTTTGCTGCGATTCGTTTTGCCATGGATTTTCCTGGATTTTGGGGAGCGGTCGCCAATCAGTCTGGTGATGCTGGATTTGATGTGTTGTATCAAAGAGACTTCCCGACGGTTGCCAATGTGTTGGCTAATTATAAAGGCGATATCAATCATTTTATTAAAAGATTTTGGAAGGCCAAGAAAACTAATGGTTCTGATATCTTAACTTTAATGATGATTTGTATGGCAGCCACTTATGATCCGCAAGATGAAATCGAACTGCCTTTTGATCTAAACACTTGTGAAATCAAACCTGAGAGATGGCAAAACTGGTTGGATAATGATCCTGTTAATTTGGTAAAACACAACATCAAAGCACTGCAACAACTCAATGGTTTGTTTATGGACTGCGGAAGTCGTGATCAGTTTATGATTCATTATGGTATGCGTAGATTGTCCAAACAATTGGAGAAATTCAATATCGAACACAGCTATGAAGAATTCAATGGCACACACTCTAGTATTGATTACCGACTGGATATTTCATTGCCATATTTGTATGAAAAAATTAAGGTAAACTCGGAATAATATGGCGCCTAACTCGGATTAAGCTAGTGTGAAACTCGGATTAAGCTAGTGTGAAACTCGGATTAAAGATGTGTATAACTCGGATTAAAGACCTGTATAACTCGGATTAATGTTGTTATTTTGGCCTTGCCAATGTATCATGTCCCTGATTCAAAGGGAAAAATATGTTTAAAAGAAATTTAGAAACCCTGATAAAAGAACTGTTAGATGAATTTAGGATTGTCTATTTAACAGGTCCGCGTCAGTCAGGAAAAACCACCTTGGTTCAATTAGTTGGAAAAAACTTAGATATGAGATACTTAACACTGGATGATAAGGCAGTATTATCAGCCGTAGAAAATGATCCGCAAAGTTTTATTCAATCATTTAAAAACCAAAATATTGTACTTGATGAATTCCAATATTCACCTCAACTCATTCCTGCAATTAAACAAGCATCAGACCAATTAAGCAATAAACACAAAGGAAAATTTTTATTAACGGGTTCTGCTGATATTTTCAAATCTGCAAAAGTTCAAGAAGCGTTACCAGGTCACATGGCAAGATTGGAGTTGTATCCATTATCAATTTCTGAATTAACACAACAACCAATTAATATTATTGATTACTTGATTACTGGTCATTTTGATAATGGCAGTGATTTAACCGTGTCAAAACAACAAGTCGCCGACTGGATAATTAATGGTGGTTATCCAGAAGTTCAGAGTAAAAGCCACAAAGGTCAATCAATGTGGTTCAAGTCCTACTTGCAAGGCCGTTTGTTAAAAGATTTTGAAACTTTATATACTGCCCGAGGAGATTATCAAGCCAAATTGTCTGCATTGATTGCCTATTTGTCTGGTTTGTGTGGAAACCTGCTTAAATATGCCAATGTTTCAAATGATTTAGAAATAGATGATAAATCAGTGAAAACATACATTAATATATTAGAGTTGATGTTTATTGTGAAAACCGTACCAGCCTATTTAAAAAATAGAGCAAAAAGACAAGCAACAAGAATGCCTAAATTACACTTTGTCGATACGGGATTAGCCTGTTATTTGTTGGGGCTGAAAAAGTATGAACAACTGGTTTATAGTCAATATTTTGGTGGTTTATTTGAGAATTTGGTTTTTATGGAGTTAACCAAGCATACGCAATGGGCTATAAATGATGTCTCACTTTATCACTTTAGGGATAAGCGTAAAAACGAAGTAGACATAGTATTGGAACAAAATAATGGTCAAATAATTGGTGTAGAAATTAAAGCTTCTTCAACAGTTGGTATAAAAGATTTTAAAGGCTTAACTAAACTGGCTGAATTTGCCGGGAATAAATTTAGCCATGGCGTTGTGTTTTATACAGGTGCAAATATTTTACCTTTTCACCAAGGAGAAATTAAAATGTATGCTTTGCCGATTGGGTTGTTAAAATAATGGACATTAAAGAGTTGGTCAAGAGATTTGATAATGGTGTAACAGAAGATTATGGACATTATTGCCAAAAAGTTTGCAAACCCACTAAAAAAAGTATTCAAGTCATTAATCAATACTTGGGTATGGAAGTTCCTAAATCATTGATTGAGTTTTTAAGACTAAGTCATACAGCAACTTCTTGGTTTGCAAGTTTTGGAGAGGACTTTAAAAATCCTGTGCATGTGTTGCAACGTAATCGTCGTTTAAGAAAAATTCGAAGAAGAGTTATTGGATGTAGAGGCAAATGGGAATATGTGTTTCCCAAAAATTTGGTCGCTTTTAATTTCGAATTTGATGGTGATAACTGTTGTTTTGATTTATCTAAATACAATAAAACAACAGGAGAGTATAAAATAGTGTACTGGGCGTCACCTCGAATTGTTGGAGATGAATACGATAAAGGCTTTCCGTCATTTATGAAAAAAGAATAAAAATATTTTAGAAGATAGCGTAATATATCAATTAACTTGGTGTAAAATTTAAATAACAATTCAACAAGGACTTAACCTATGCTCACTTTTTTACAATACGTCGGTGGTTTTATAATCGCCATTATTATTATACTTTTTATTGGCTATCTTTATTTAAAAATAAAGTTTGGGAAGCTACTTGGGGTTGACCCAGATAATGTGCCAATGATGGTACATTTAAATGAAGACCTCGTTACTCCGCAATGGCTTGAAAAGCCCAAATCTATTAAGCTAATTAAACAATTGGAAAATTTAGGTTTTGTCAGAGGAAAGCCTTATCGGATACTAGAAATGCATGGTGTTTCTCTTTTTAGTCTGTTCAATAATGGTTACACTGCTGTAGTGTACACTCATCCTGTGGTAGGTCTTTGGACGGATATTGTTTTTGAGACAAAGGATGAGTATCATTATACAGCTACAAATGCTCCAATGGGAGGTGAAATAAATACCTCGCCCAAAGACATTAAAATTTCTGATCCAAGTGCAAGTGTAGAAAAGCTCTATTCATTGATTAGTGAGCAAACCCAAGATAAACAAGCAATATTGGTTAACAATGATAACTTTAGAGTGTTTTTTGAAAATGCTTATAAAAGAGAAATGTCTTGGAAAGCATCTCAAGGAGGTATTACGCGTGAAGAGTTTAGTGAAATTGGAAAAAATGCGAAAATTAAGATAACAGAATCCAACTCAGAGAAAGCTTTCATCGATACGAAGTTACAAGAGTTAGAAGACTGGAACGAATATGGGATTGTTGAATTTTATAAAGACAATGGAGAAGATGAATACAACGGGAATGTATTCATAGTACCTGAAACTTCATACCCATGTGCCTTCATTCATTATATGGAGCAACAGGAGATGATAGAAGATGAGCAAGTGGATGAATTGTGTCAAATGTTAAAAGATAAATCCATTAGTAAAATTTTTGAGACAATTAATAACTCATTATCTTCTGAACTTAGAGCGAATAAAATAGGTAAAATTACATACCCTGTTAAGGCCGATGTTTATTTAAAAAAATGGGATTGATTTGGTCATTTGTTTTTTATGTTGGGTTTCGTACGCTTAGCTCAACCTACAAGTAAGTATTAAATATTAATAGATTATACTCTGAGAAAGTTTTACAATACAAAATGGCTTGAATTTTGCCGATTCGCACACATTTTAAGATACAAATAATCAAAGAGAATTAAATGAACATTTCCGTAGATCCAAAAGCACAAGAGTTTTTAGCCGATGTGATTAATAAACACGATGTTGATGATTTACATTTGCAAGTGATGGTAAAAAACCCTGGTACACCAATAGCTGATTGTTTTTTAAACTTTTGCGAGCGCGATGAAGTGCCACAAGATGTTTATGAGTTTAAACAATCCACCTACAGTTTGTTTGTTTCTAAACAGGATGAGAAGTATTTGGATGAAGCCTCTATTGAATATGAGGAGTCAGATACTGGTGGTCAATTAAACATTAAAGCCCCAAAATTAAAAGGCAAGAAACCTGATGTTGATGCACCTTTACATGATAGAGTGCAGTATTTTATTGATTCCGAATTGAACCCGTCACTAGCGATGCATGGAGGTAATGCCAAGCTAACTTCCATTGATGATGGCTATGCATTTATTGAATTTGGCGGCGGTTGTAATGGGTGTGGCATGGCTGGACAAACCTTGTCCATGGGCATGGAAACCAAACTACTGCGCCAATTTCCTGAATTGAAAGGTTTGATGGATGGAACAGATCATTCTACAGGTGAAAATCCTTATTATAAACCGGAAGCCTAGTAATGTCTGAGTTTGCAAAAGCTGTCACAGCTGGTGAATTTGAATTAGAGGTCATCGAGAAGTCAAAAACGGTTCCTGTGCTGATTGATTTTTGGGCTGAATGGTGTGCACCTTGTAAGCAGCTTATGCCTATGCTGCACCAGATTGTAGAGTCTCTTAATGGTTCTGTACACCTAGCCACAATTGACACAGATGCCGAACAAGAGTTGGCGGTGAATTACGGTATTCGCTCTTTGCCAACAGTGTTATTAATGCAAAACGGAGAAATTGTTGAACAATTTATGGGCGTTCAACCTGAGTCCGAAATTCGCAAGTTGTTAGAACCGCATTTGACACTTGACGAAATCAATGCAGAGGAAGTTGCAACTAGTGCATCAGAGGACATGCAAAAAGCGATGGAATTAATTAATCAAGGTCAAATATTGGAAGCCATACCTTATTTACAATCTGACAGTTCTTTTGATGGAAAGTTATTGTTAATCAAAATATATTTAGAGGAAGGGGAAGTAGATAAAGCGATTGAATCATTTGCAAGTCTTGATTCGGACGATAAACAAAAACCACAAGCTAAAAGTATGAAAATCACATTGGATTTAATCCAATTGGCCAATAAGCATGAAGATGAGTCTTTTCGAACAGCAATTCAAGCAACAATTTCAATTAATCCACTACAAGGAATAGAACTGTTGCTTGGTTTATTGGCTAATCACAAAGGTGATAAAAGGGAACCTATAAAACAAAGCTTGATTTCTGCCTTTGGATTAATAGAAGATGTTAAACTTGTCTCACAATTAAGGCGCAAAATGGCGTCATTGATATTTTAATACGAAAATTTAAAAGGTAAAAACATGAGAAAAATCTTAATTATATTGTCTTTAATGCTGGTTGTCAGTGCTCAAGCACAAGTTGCTAAAAAAATTGTAAAAGTCGTAAAAAAACCACCTTATACTTCCCGCTTATTTCAAAGTGGTAATGTTTATATTGGTGGCCAACCCGAGTATCATGATTTTGAGCTGCTTAAAAAAGCGGGCTTTACCCGTGTCATTAATATGCGGACACCAGATGAAATGAAAGGGTTGAAATTTTACGAAGATTACTTGTTGAAAAAAGCCGATATACCCTATAATTTTATTCCCATTGGAGGAAAAGACAATCCTTATTCTCCTGAAAAATTGGCAGAGTTTGCAAGCGCATTGGAAAGCGCGGGTGATGGGAAAGTGTTAATGCATTGTCGTTCTGGTCACCGTGCTTCACAATTGTGGGCGGCATATTTAGTTAAATACAAAGGAAAAACTCCTGATGAGGCACTAGAGATGGTCAGCGATATGGGTTGGTGGCCAATGCCTATGGAAACACTGCTTGGTAAAAAACTGCATGTAACTATAGAAAAATAGCGAGGTAATTAATCATGAGTAATCCGCCAGAAATCAATATTATTCCTGCTTTTGCTGTTCCTTTTGGGGCATCATTTTTGGCAGATTGTGGTGCCATGAACCTGGCTTTGAAAGAGCTGTTTTTATTTCGCGAAACTGAACAATACAGAAACAAAACCCGCAATTCAAACGAAACGGATTTGGTTTTTGAAAGTAATTTTGATTTGTTTACTTGGCAGCAAAAATGTGTACAAGATTTAAAAAAATTCATGACTTCTTGTGTTTTAGAAACCATTGGCATGGTCAACAAGTACAAAAGAAGTACTGTTGAAGAGTTTGATATTTATGCGGACGCCTGGTATCACATTACTCGTAAAGGTGGGTATTTTACCAACCATAATCACCCAATGGCATCTTGGTCAGCAGTTTATTGTATTGCTGATGGGGTCACTCCTGGCGAGCCAGAAGACTCAGGGGTTACTCGATTTTTTCATCCACAAACTGCCGCATCTACTTATTTAGATGCAGGAAATCTCAATATGTCTGAAGCACCTTTTGGTTTTGGACATCAGGTTTTTAAGCTTCAAGCGGGACAAATATTGATTTTTCCATCTTGGATATACCATGAGGTAAGTGCTTATATGGGAAACTCAGAACGCATTATCGTGGCGGCAAATTATTGGTTTAATCATCCCAATATGAATCCACAAATTGGGCCTAAAATTTATTCAGGCAAAAGGCAATAACATAGAAGCACCAAAAGGAGATAAAGTTTTGTTTTTTAGAAAAATATTGGCAGTATTATTGCTGTTTATGTTGAATTTCGTTTTTGCGGAAACCGTTGATGTTAATCAAACATCAATATTGGTGTCTGACACGGTGTCCAATGATTCTCTAAAACTAAGGCAAGCCTTTGCACAAATTGTTGCTAAGAGTACTGGAGAGAATATCATTGATGTTTTGTCGAATACTGTTTTTAATTCAACAAATTTTAAAAAGGGAGTAAAACGCTCTTATTTTGAAAAAATAGATTCTAAATATTTTCAGAATAAGCAACATAAATTTTGGTTTCATCTGGTTATGGATGAAGATTTTGTGCAAAAGACCATTCAAGATGCTGGTTTTTCCTTGTTGCCACATAACAGGAAAAAAATAATGTTGTGGATTGTTAAAGAATCCATATACATCTCTAATACTGACGATAACCAACCTATTGAAGAAACAATTTTATCTTATGCCTACGAAGATGAGTTGACAATGTATTGGGTTGTTCGTTGGGCAAAAGCACTCGGACTTGTGTTGCAAATGCCATATATCGATGAGCAAGACAGGTTAATGGTTTCTCCAGATTCTATTCAATCTTTGTCGTTCAAAGCCATTGATCAAGCCAATAATCGTTACAAAAATCAACAAAGCCTACTTGTTTATATAAAAGACACCATGCAAAACATCAAGATTCGCTCCGGTCTAACTTTCAATGAAAACGATATGTTAATTAAACATTTTCAGGAGCAAGCAGATGCAGAAAGCTCTGTAGAAGAGGGTGAAGTGCTATATTCAGTATTGCTTGAAGTAGCTCAACAGTATGCTATCATAAATAGAATTAATCGTGAGAACCTAGAAAAACATACCGTGAGAATAGGGGTATATGCATTAGATAACTACCAACAAGTTAATTTAATTAGGAAATACCTAACCAGTCTATCTGTCATTGATAGTTATGATATTGTATCTGCATCAAAAGGAGAACTTTTCTTTAATGTCAATATGTCAATTAATTCAGAAGCTTTTTTGCGTGTTACTCAAAGAGAAGGTGTATTGATTTATGATACTAAAAGTCCATTGAACCAAATGTTTTTCAGCCTTGTTAAACCACTGGAATGATTGACTCGTGAATTGGCTCAGTTATTTACCCAACGCGATAACGATTGCAAGAATATTTGCAATGATTCCATTGGTGTGGTTTATGCTAGAAAAGAACTATGAATACGCTTTGTATATAGCAACTGCTGCGGGTTTTTCTGATTTGCTGGATGGTTTCTTAGCCAGAAGATTTGGTTGGGAAGGTCGATTGGGTCGAATTTTAGATCCCATTGCCGATAAGTTTATGATGCTGTGCTGTTATTTGTTGTTTGCAGTTCAAGGCTTGATCCCAAATTGGCTATTAATTGTGGTGTTGATTCGTGATATTTCTATAATTACTGGAGGTGTTTTCTACCATTATGCTATTTTAAAAGTGGACAGAGAAAGCCCGAGTTTATTGAGTAAATTTAATACTGTATTACAAATTTTATTAATCGTGGTTATTTTGTCTCACTACTCAATTTATCAGTTTAATGAAGCTTTTATTGATGTATTGATCTATTTAGTGACTTTTTTCACTGTTGCAAGCGGTCTACATTATGTATATTATTGGTTCAACAAAGCAGTTGATGAAAATAAAAAAATACAAAATGAATAATAGGGAAAAATAGGAGAAAGAAATGTTTACAGATTCTAATCGGTGGTATTTTATGGCGGTATTTTTACTGCTGGGATTTTTCATCTATTTATTGGCACCAATTCTGACGCCTTTTGCAGTAAGTGCATTGTTGGCCTATTTATTTGATCCATTTGCAGATAAACTCGAAAGCTGGAAACTCAACCGAACCTTCTCTGTGGTAATCGTGTTTTTGGTTATGATCTTGTTGGTTTTTTTAATACTGTTGTTTTTAATCCCGACTTTAGAGCACCAAATCAGCAATTTATTAACCAACTTACCAAGATACTTTGAGTGGCTAAGTGAGCATTTGAGCCCTTGGCTACAAGAAAAGTTTGGCATAGAAACAGATTTGTTTAATATGTCTGAAGTGTCGGCTTTATTGAAGTCGCATTGGAATCAAGCTGGAGGAATTGCCAAAAATGTTATTGCCTCATTGTCGCAAAGTGGTTTAATTTTGGTCAATTGGATGATGAATATTGTGTTGATTCCTGTGATTACCTTTTACCTATTGCGAGATTGGGACATCTTGACTGCCAGAGTAGGAGAGTTGATTCCACGCCCTGCTTACCCTACCATTAATAAATTGGTTACAGAATCAAACAGTGTATTAAGTGCTTTCTTGCGAGGGCAATTTTCAGTGATGTTGGCATTGGGCGTGATATATTCCATCGGTCTGATGATTATTGGTTTGGATTTATCTTTGTTAATTGGTATGGGAGCAGGAATAGTTTCTTTTATACCCTATTTGGGTGCAATCACAGGGATGATTGTTGGGGTGATCACTGCCGTGGTGCAATTTGGGGATCCTACTTTTGTGGTATACGTATTGATAGTTTTTGGAATAGGTCAGTTATTAGAAGGCTTTGTGTTGACTCCACTATTGGTGGGAGACAAAATTGGTTTGCATCCCGTTGCCGTAATATTTGCCGTATTAGCTGGAGGGCAACTGTTTGGATTTGTCGGAATTTTATTGGGGCTGCCGATAGCCGCAGTGGTGATGGTCTTGTTGCGTTTTGCTCACCAAAACTATATTCAAAGTAAAATGTACAGCGATGGAGATGAATTTAGTTTGACCAATAAACAGAATAAAAGCAAAAAGAAAAAGGATGCCAAAGAAAAAAGTGAGTAATTATTCTGGGCAAATGCCACTGGCTTTCAAAAATACCCAAGTCAAAACATTTAAAGACTTCGTATTGGGCAAAAATGTTGCATTATTCGACAGTTTGGACTCTTTCCTAGATTCCAAAGAAACTCTTCTGTATATCTGGGGAGAGCCTGGCAGTGGTAAAACCCATGTTCTACAAGCCACTATAAATTTGCTTAATACTCGCGACAAAACTGCAGTGTTATTGAAGTCAAAGGATTTATTAGACCGGAAAAATGTCTCACTGATAGCAATGTTTGATTTCATCTGTATAGATGATACTCACAAAATTGCAGGGGATAATATATTAGAAGAATCATTGTTTTTTTGGATAAATGAAGTCAAACAATTCAGAAAAAAAATCCTATTGGCAGGCCAGTTTTCCAATAAAAGTCGTAGTTGGCAACTGCCTGATTTAAAATCTCGGTTGCAATCAGGGAGGACACATGAGCTATTGTCTTTGGACAGAGTCGAGGTGTTAAGGGTGTTTTCAAATATCGCTAAACAAAAAGGCATAACCCTAGATGAAAGAGTAATGGCGTTCCTAGAGAAAAACTGTCCAATGAACTTGAGTTTTCTAAGTTCATTATTGACTAAACTGGATGAAATAACTCTGGTCGAAAAAAAGCAAGTAACAATTCCACTTATAAAGAAAATTTTAAAAACAAAACTTGTCAATTAAAAACAATTCAACGATAATACTCTCCGACTTTCGTTGGTCACTTAGTAACAGCTAGCGGTGGACTTGGTCAGACCCGGAAGGGAGCAGCCACAGTCGTGAATCTGGGTATTAAGACCGGCTAACGGAAGTCACTTTTTTTTCTGATGATATTACTTTATTAATTCCTTATCTCATCGCCTGAAAATACTCATTGACATTCGTCAAATCGAATTTTAAGACTCGATATAAGAAATTTCTAAAGCAATCTAATCAGAAAAACCCACGACATAAGCTGTTTTTTTATTTCTTCCTTATCTCTGCTTTAAAAGTCTTCATACGCACTTACACAACGTGATTTTATTCCTCTTTTCCGTCATTGCCGCGAAGGCGGTAATCCATAAAATCGACAAATATTAGCAAATTCTAATCTATATCCAATTCAAAAATAAACATTGAAAGATAAAAATAGCCGTGCTAAATTATAAACATCTTACTAGTACTGTGGATTTTGCCTGTTGTTCAAACTCCTCGAAATTCGAAAGAAATAACTGTTCATGACCAAGCTCCCATTACTAAAAAGATATGGAATATTCATTTTTAATTGACACAGGAGATTCGTAATGAAAAATACATACATACATACATACATACATACATACATACATACTTGCTTGCCTAATTTATGCGTCAATGCTTAGCGCAGCTAATTATCAAGCTTTAGATAAACGACCGGATTTTGTTAACCTTAGTCCTCAACCAATCATTCAAAATCATTTAAGACAAGCCAATCTGGGTCAAGATGCAGCGTTGGTATCTGCCAACTATATTAACTTTGACCTGAATGCTCTAAATATAGTCAAAGGTAATAAAGGAAGGTTTCACAACATCAAAAATACCGAAATGTCAGGGCAAGAAATATCTTTGCGATTGCCCAATGTAGAAAAACCCGTATTGCTGTACGTTGACAATGTGCAAAATTTGGTGAAGGGAGTGGTGACTTATACCGGATACAGGATTGGTCAAGTTAATGATTTCTTTATCTTATCCATTGCCGATGAAGGCGTGATGGCAAAGATCAATTATGGTAAATATATATACATCATCAAACCCATAAAAAGTAAAAGTGTTAAACACACCATTGCCCAATTGGACAAAACCTTAATTATTAAAGATATACGAGATGATGTGGCTAAAGCAGTTAATCAAAAAAAATTGTCTGCGGTTACTGAAAAATCTAACAATGGGTCGGGACATGTTAAGGTCTTGTTTTATTTTGAAAATGGTGTTTGGAATCAAAGTTTATACGTCAGCTTAATTGTATCAGAAATGAATGCAGCTTTAAGCCGAAGTGGTGTACCAACTAGCAATACCATCTCTTCAGCGGGCATTAAATTATTAGGAGCTTCTTTTACTGGATTGTGTAAAGATGGTATATTGGGTCTTATGGATGCACGTCAAGGAGCATTTGCAAATATAGATCAGGATCTTAATGCCTATGGTGCAGATATTGCTGTTACTTTAATTAAAACATATACAGGTCAAATTTGTGATCCATTTTCAGGCCCAGTCGGAAGAGTTGGAGGAGTGGCTTATCCTTACAATCCAGGCTCTCCTTTTGCTGTATTTGCAGATGCTTATGCTTTGGGAGATTTAACAGCTCTGCATGAGCTGGGTCATGTATTTGGAGGAAGCCATGCAATTATGCAACCTTATATAATTAGGAATCGCTATGCGAAAGGGTTTACAATGAATAACAGTATAACTCCTAGTGATAGTTGGCAAACAATCATGGGTTCTTACGGATATTCAAACTGTAATTTTAGTGGTGTTTACTCAACTTGTGAACGGCTTGACTATTTTAGCAATCCCAATAAAGTAATTTCTTATGAAGGCAATAACATAACATTGGGAGATACTTATAGCAAGATGTATTTGTGGTTAGACATTGGTATGCCAGTGGTGTCAAACTATAAAGGCTTACCCATTCCACCGCCACCTGCCCCAAACCCAATAAGTGCGACCAATGAATCCTGTTTTGGGTTAAACAGCGTGACTTGGACAGCTCAATCTGGCGCGACAGAATATAAACTTTATAAATCTACTAGTTCAAATTTTACGTCGCCAGTTATGTTATATAACGGTACAAATACAACTACAGCAGTTAACGTTAATTCTGGTTTGTGGTATTTGCGGGCTCAGGCCTGTAATGCTTCAGGTTGTAGTGTCTACAGCAATCAAGTAACAGCTTACAGAATAAGTAATTGTTTATAATTTATTAAACTGAGTATTATAGATTGGCTTTACAGTTTAATTGCCAATCTATATCTATAGGTAATAATCTAATGAAAAAAATAAGTATAAATTATGCAATATTTTTGTTGTTGATAAATACAACAGTTCTAGCTCAACTTTTATCAGGTCCAATTTCACCCTGTGTAAATTGTGAGCAATTAACGGCAAAAACAGAACCCTTTAATGGAACGTGGTTTAATCCCGATCAATCAGGTACAGGCTTTAGTATCGATGTACAAAATGGCAAACTGTTTGGGGTTTATTATGGTTACGATGAGCAAGGTAAAGTTATTTGGTTAACTTTCGTGGGCGATTTGGTCGCATCCGAGCAAACCAATGTAATGTGGACGCTAGATGCAGAGTTACTGCAGTTCAAGAATGGGAATGCTTTTAATCAAGATTATACGGCTCCTGAGACCACAGAATATCAAGGACAAATTCATCTAAAATTCACCCAAAAAAATCATGCTTTGTTTAGCGTTAATGACGGTGAAGAACAGAATATCGTTCCAATAATCTTTGGTGTACAAAAAACAGTTGATTTTCCAGAAAAAACTTCTTATCAATTCCCGGAACTAACAGGTTTATGGACATTTGTGAATTATTTTAGAGATCTCAATCTATCGGTAAAATACAGCACTGCTTCAGAAGTTTTGTATATTTGGCCTAAAGAAGAATTTATCATAGATTCAGATAATGATGGCTATTTGGATATAGAATATGAAGTTTGGAGATATGCTGGAGAGTACCCTGGTGCATTAGGTATAGGAAAAATACTTTGTAGTCTGATTGATAATGATCTAGGACAGACTGTTGGTCCACAATGTCGTTTTGTTGATAGAAGGTTTGCTACTGACCCCTTTAATCCACCCACATACAATATGTCTTTGGGTGGTTTAGGGGCGTTTAGATTGTTTGGAGAAAGTCTTGACTTAGGAACTTTCGAAGCTATAAGGATTGATACAATAGATCACTCTAGTAATCCAGTAAATAAGTAAAAATTAGAATAAACTGACAATGTATCAGGAAATTCATTAAATTTCTATAAGCAATATTGAACAAAGCAATCAAGTAACAGCTTACAGAGTAAGTGGTTGTTTATAAATTAAAAAAGGTGTAGATTGGCTTGGGTAACCAAGTCAATCTGTATTTAGAGGTATAAAAATGAAAAAATTAAATATATTTAATTCTATACTTATATTATTAATGATAAATACGGGTATCTTTGCTCAAACTTTAATCGGCCCAGTCTCACCGTGTGTGGACTGCGAACAATTCACTGTTAGAACCGAACCCTTTAATGGCACTTGGTACAATCCTGAACAATCGGGAACGGGCTTTAGTATCGATGTGCAAAATGGTAAGTTGTTTGGGGTTTATTATGGCTACGATGAGCAAGGAAAAGCCATCTGGTTGACCTTTGTTGGTGACTTGGTGCCATCTGATGAACCCAATGTGATGTGGACTGTGGATGCGGATTTATTGCAGTTTGAAAATGGCAATGCTTTTAATCAAAATTATTCTGCACCCAATACCACAGAATATCAAGAACAAATCCATCTCAAATTTACCCAAAAGAATCATGCGATATTTAGCGTGAATAACAGTGAAGAGCAAAATATCGTTCCTATAATCTTTGGTATGCCTGCATCTGTTGATTTTCCAGAGCAAACTTCTTATCAGTTTCCGGAGTTGACGGGTTTATGGACAATGGTTTATTATTTTAATGTTGAAGATACTCCCGAGCAATTTACTACCACATCGGTTGTTTATTCCATTTCAAGTAAAAAGTCAAGAGATGTTGATGGAGATGGAATTGAGGATATTTATTATACAATTATACAGTACTATGGAGATCAAGTTATCAATGGAGATATAGTTTGTAAAGTTGCGGAAAATAATGGGCAAATTCAAGGTCCTGAGTGTACTTATATAGATCGTTTTTTGATAACAGCTACACAAAAGATTCCCAGGTATAGAATACCAATAGGAGGGTTGGGGGCTTTTAGATTTTTTGGTGAAGCGGATGACGGAAGTACAGTTGAGGCAATAAAAATCAACTCAAAAGATTATATAAATAATCCTGTAAGGTAATATCCTTGTTTGTATTATCTAGCAGGGGTTAATAAATAGATATTTATATGACAAAACTTTGGAAAATGAAGGGGTATGATTAGTGAATAGAAACTGCCAATCTTTTTATTTTTCAAAGTTTATTGAGGGGTGATTTATTCATGATTTGTAATTCACTCTAGTAAAGACCATTAATTCTTTGGTTTTGTTATTATGCGACCAATCATACCCCAAAGAAACCAATTCTCCATCCTGATAAATAAAAGGCGTATTTTGACGTTCCCAGGTTGGAACTTTGTTCTCTTGGAAGAGTTGTTTACTCGTTTTGCGGAATTGGTGTTTGTGGGTTTTTAGTTTTTGCCCTGTTTGATTAAATTTTATCACTAAGTTTAATGGTTTATCTCCTTTGTATTCTAACTTCCCACAGCCATTTGGGAAATCAAAGGGTTCTTCTGTGTTCCAAATAAACTCATTGCTTGAATCAATCACATCAAAATTTTGAATGCAATAAACGGCTTGTTGCCAGCGGTAGAGTTGGTAGTACTTGTTTTGATAATGCGGGTGTTTGTCGGCATTGGCATGAATAAAATCTTGGGTGATTTGATTCAATACGGCTTTATCGGGTGTAGGCAGGTTTTTATGGCTTAACCAATGGTACAAAAGAGTGGGTTGTAGAGCGGCAGGCAATTCTTGCAATTGTTTAACGGGCAGCGAGCTTCCTTGGAAGTCTAGCAAGTGGTTGAGTAAATCTAAACTGTGGCTGCTATTGTTTGCGCTGCGGGTGATATTTTCAATCACATGGGTGAATTGGCTTTCTAGTTGGGGAATAATTTCATTGCGAATAAAATTCCTTTTGTAGTGATTATCAAGATTTGATGCATCCTCTATCCAGCTTAAATTATTGATGATTAAATAGTCTTTTAGAGTTTCTGGAGAATATTCTAGCAAGGGTCTGGCGATATAACTTTGTGCAAATTTTCGCAGTTTTTCAATGCCGCACAAGCCCTTAATGCCCGTGCCGCGCATCAGTTTTAACAAAACGGTCTCGGCTTGGTCTTGTGCATGGTGTGCGGTTAATAAAATTTCGTGTGGTCGCAAGTGTTTTTCAAAAAAACCATAACGGGCTTTGCGGCATGAATTTTCACTGCTATCAGGCAGGTCGGCTTGTTCAATAATCAGAGGGATATTTAATTGTTCACAAGTGGCTTGACAATGGTCTTGCCAAATTTGTGCTTGGGATTGAATGTTGTGATTGATATGAATGGCACGAACGTTTTCTCTAACATTTCCCAGTGTTGAAAACAGGTGCAATAATGCGGTAGAATCCGCACCACCACTGTAGGCAACCAGGTAACCTTCATTTTCAGGAAGGTGATCTGTCAGCGATTCAACTTTCAGCGTCTTGGAAGACACCATAACTCATTAACCTTGCATAGCGTTTTTCGATTAGCTTATCCATATCGATTTTGCTTAATTTATTGAGTTCTTGCTCGATTGCATCAGACATAGATTGTGCCACTTTATCCACATCTTTGTGTGCAGATCCCAGTGGTTCTTCAATTATTCTGTCGATTAATTTTAATTTTTTAAGTTTGCTTGATGTAATGGACAAAGCTTCAGCAGCGATACTGGCTTTTTCTGCACTTCGCCAAAGAATAGATGCGCAGCCTTCAGGTGAAATAACTGAGTAAGTACTGTATTGTAACATCATGGTCACATCTCCGACACCAATGGCCAATGCGCCGCCAGAGCCGCCTTCACCAATAACTGTTGCGATAATGGGCACCCTTAAATCGGACATTTCAGCCAAGTTTCTGGCAATTGCATCATTTTGTCCGCGTTCTTCGGCACTGATGCCAGGATGTGCGCCAGGCGTGTCAATGAAAGTTAAAATGGGTACATTAAAGCGTTCTGCCATTTTCATTAATCGCAAAGCTTTTCGATAGCCTTCGGGTCTAGGCATGCCAAAATTGCGTTTAATTTTTTCTTTGGTTGAACGGCCTTTTTGATGGCCAATGATCATTACTGAATGTCCGCGAAATTTAGCCAACCCACCAACAATGGCTGGATCATCGGCAAAAGCACGATCGCCATGCAACTCGTCAAATGATTCGGTAATTAAATCAATATAATCTTGAGTATAAGGGCGCTTGGGGTGTCTGGCCAATTGTGCGATTTGCCAATCATTGAGTTTGGCAAATATTTGTTTGGTTTTGTTTTTGAGCTTTTCTTGTAAGCGGCTAATTTCATCATCAATGTTTATCGCATTGTCATCACTGACATTGCGCAGTTCGGAAATTTTGGCTTCAAGTTCAGCCAACGGCTGTTCAAATTCTAGATAATCGTTATTCATCAATTATTTTTTGTAATCAAAACAATCATTTTACGCAAATTATTGTTTATCTGCCAGTTAATGGTTAATATTCTCATCTATTTAATAATTTCCAACTATCATGATAATAACGCTTTCACCATCCAAAGGCCAAAATTTTGAGTCCGCAGCACCAACACAAACCTATACTATCCCAACGCAATTAAGTGAAAGTGAAGTTTTGGTTGAACAGTTGAAAAAGCTCTCAAAGTCTAATATTTCTGAATTGATGTCAATCAGTGAAAATCTGGCGGAACTGAATTATCAACGCTACAAAGACTTTAAGACACCATTTAATGAACAGAATGCCAAGCAGGCCCTATTTGCTTTTAAAGGCGATGTGTATTCAGGGATAAACACAGCCAGTATGAACCAAGCTGATTATGACTATGCGCAGAATCATTTAAGAATACTCTCAGGTTTATACGGTTGTTTAAAACCATTGGATCTAATTCAACCTTATAGATTAGAAATGAAAACCAAACTAAAAACCAATAAAGCTGATAACCTTTATCAATATTGGGGTGAGAACATAACCAATGAATTAAATGACGCTTTACAGAACCAAAAAGAAAAAATCATTGTCAATTTGGCATCGAACGAATACTGGAAATCAGTCAAACCCAAAAACTTAGATGGAAAAGTCATCAATGTGGCATTCAAGGAAAACAAAGATGGAAAAAGCCGCATTATTGCCATATTTGCTAAAAAAGCCCGTGGCATGATGGCCGATTTTTTGATTCGCAATCGTGTAGAGTCTGTAGAGGGAATTAAGAATTTTGATTACGCCGATTACAAATTTGATAAAAAAGTATCCAATGATGATTTGTTTGTATTTTCAAGAAAGCAACCTAAACCTTTGTCAAAATAATATGTAAATTTATTCACACCACCCAGTAGACAACTTTATTTCAATGTTGAAATAAGCACTTGAATGTTATATGATTAAAGATTGTAGAAAAGGGGTATGGGGATAAAGCAATGCGTTATATAAAAGTGGTTCTGATTTTTTTACTGTACTGGGTGCCTTCTTCGGCTGAAACACAACTCTCCAAATCAGACAATTCATTTATTCTTCAACCCGCTGTTTCTAACAATATTAATGAGCTTCTTAAATCATCAGGTACCATTCAATTAATGGGTGCTTGTAATACAGGTTTTAATGACTGTAGTGGGGTTTGTGTGAACCTAAATACTAACAATCAAAATTGTGGGAGTTGTGGAAACATATGTACGACCGCGCAATCCTGCAGTGCAGGACTTTGTGTTGCAGGAACCGATAACGACGATGACGGTTGGTCAGTAGAAAACGGGGATTGTGATGACGGAGATGAAAATATAAACCCGGATGCCTCTGATATTTGTGATGGAATAGACAACAACTGTGATGCTGTGATTGATGAGAATGCAAGCCTTCTTTGCCCAACTGTTGATAGCAGTAATTGTAGTGCAGGAATATGTACTTCTGCCATGTGTGATGTGGTGTTGGCTAGTCTTGGAACAGCTTGTGAAGATGCAAATGCTTGCACCGCTTTTGGACAATGTAACTCAATGGGCCAATGTATAGGGATTGCTGTTGATTGTGATGATGCTGAGGTATGCACAACTGATTCATGCGACTCCTCAACAGGTTGTGTCCATACACCAGTAACCAATGGAACTTCTTGTGGTATTGGGTTAACTTGTCAAGAAGGCGCATGTGTTGATGTGGTTTTCAAAAGCGGGTTTGAATGAATTTTGTTAGTTAATATGTGTAATTAACTGGTTTATAAGGAATTGTGTTTTAAAATTACTCCTCTGGTATTTTCTTATCTTAAATGTAAAAATACTGCGTTTTAATTACTCGACTAAACTAAACCTATGAAAGAATTTATCGAAAAAATGCCCAAAGTTGAGCTGCACATGCATGTGGAAGGTTCAATGGAAGCTGAAACCTTATGGGAGTTGGCACACCACAATAACTATAAAATTGAGTACAACAGTATTGAGGAACTTAAAGCTGCTTATAAATTCAATAACTTAACTGAATTTATCGATATGTACATGCTTGGTACTCGGGTAATTAAGTCTGAGCAAGATTTGTACGATGTGTGCATGACGTATTTTAAAAAATGTGTCGAGCAAAATATCCAGCATACTGAGATTCATTCCGATATTCGCACCTATGTGGACTACGGTTATCCACCTGAGTTTGTCATCAATGCGTTGCATGGGGCTTTTGTTGATGCCAAAGAAAACTACGGAATAACTGGTGGTTTTATGCCTTGTTTTATTCGGCATTTGGGTAATGATGTGGCAAAAGAAGACTTAGATTTGATGCTGCCATTTAAAGACAAAATATTGGCGATTGGGCTGTCAGCTGTAGAAGTGGGTTTTCCACCTTCTCTATTCAAAGATACTTTTGCCAAAGTACACGATGCGGGCATAAAAGTAATTGCTCATGCGGGTGAAGAAGCGCCAGCGGATTATATTTGGTCGGCGATTAATGACATCAATGTGGACAGAATTGATCATGGTATCCGCTGTCTCGATGATGAGAAGTTGGTTGAATATTTGGTTGAAACACAGTTACCATTAACTGTTTGCCCTTATTCCAATGTAGCTTTAAAGATTTTTGACGACATTTCTCAACATACATTGCCTATCATGTTAGAAAAAGGTTTAAATGTCAGTATTCATTCGGATGACCCTGCTCATTTCAATGCTTATTTGACAGAAAACATCATTGGCATTGCTGAAAATACTTCAGTGAGCAAAGAAGGTATTATCCAGATGGCAAAAAATGCCATAAAAAGTAGTTTTGCTGACAATAGTCGCAAAATAGAGCTGTTAAATAGCCTGAATCAATATGTTATGGATGCTTAGACGTTGACATTTTCCCTCAATGCTAACAAATTAGTAAAATGCAAAAAAAAATATTAATTTTATTGATGCTTGTGAGTCCAATATTTGCTAAAAAATTACAAATTCACAAATGTCATGCTACGAATGGCACCGTTTTGTTTCAAGAAAACCCTTGTGAGTTAGGGCTCAGCAAGAAAAAAGTCAAACAACAAAATAAAATGACCAAGCAGGGTATTCAGAAACCTGTTGTAACTTTACAAGTTTACCAATCTCCATCCGCCATTACTTCCAAAATTCAGTATGCAACAAAAACAGTTCGTAACCAGGTAAAAGGGTATGATGTTTCATTGAATGTTAAGCAAGCTTGGAGGGTTGTTAACAAGGTGTACAACAATAAACTTTTGCACTTAGAGTTTGTCGAAAAAACAGGCCATGATCAAATAGAAATGTTGGTGGATTTTATTTATACCGATGGGAAACGTTTTTCTGAGAAAGAGTTGCTTGAATTGGTTTATCTCTCTGGAAGCCGTTTTGTTGAGGGGTCAAACGAAGGACAAATAAATGCTCATTCATTCAAAATCAACAAAGGGAAGGGTGTGATGGCAACATTAACCCATTCAAAAGCCGGTTTTAGAGACAAAATATTAAGCAAGGGTGCCATATACAAAAATGGATGGTTGGTTCAATTTACTTACAATGGGGAGTATATAAATAGTCATTCCCATCAGTTTGTTTTGCAGTCTCTGTTTAAAAACATGCAAATCAATAAGATATAAGACATACAAAATATTTAAGAGAGTTGTGGATTTAACATTTGTTTGTGTTTTTAACTGATTAGATTATATACTCTAAATATTCGCCTTACATTGGTAGTGAGTTTAGCAATGAGGGTCGTTTGTATGAAATATGTGAATCTAATCTTTATCTCGGTGTTGTTCATCACTGCATGTAGTTATGTAGGAACAGGCAACTCTGGTGCATTGTCACCTATTCAGGCCATTGAAAGATCGGCAGCATCTGCTCCAAAAGCAGTGAATAATGTATTTGAGCTTCAAGTTAAATCTAGTAACAGTCATCAAGGTTTGGCTTTTCTAAATTCAGAGAAAGACAATCTTGATCAAAGAAACCTTGTTATTGCACTGCGACCTCAAGCAATTAATCAATTAAAAGAAAAATATGGACAATCCCCTCAAGAGTATCTTTTGGATAAAAGAATCAGGGTAGAGGGACAAGCAAGGCGGATTAAAACTTGGGTTTTATTTAAGAATAAGAATACCCGACAGTATTTTTATCAAACCAAAATATTTGTAAAATCCGCTAATCAGTTAACTGTTTTATAAGCGCTTAGACATGGGTAAAAATTTTATTTGATTGGTTTTGTCCATGTTGTGATGTATGTATTGTTCACCTTGGTAGCCATTTTTTTGATAAAAATCAATACCAGATAAAGTTGACATTAGTTGGCACTGTAGGAATCCTTGGTGTTTCGCTTGCTTCTCGCACTCTTCTAGCAAGAGTTTGCCCAGTCCTTGCCTGGCATACTCTGGATGAATAAAAAATGCCCTGATTTTTGCCGCTTCATTTTGTGGGTTAAGTTTCTTAGGGTTGCGAATATTATTGCTGTCACTGCCAAATAACGTTTTTCTGTAGCTCCAGCCGCCACAAGCGACAATGGTGTTTCCAGACTCAATGACATAATAGGTATTGTCCTTGATGAGTTGAGTGTCAACACCAAAAGCCCCTTGAAGAGCGAGTTCGATGGTCTTCTTGTCATAAAACTCTCCACCCAATTTTCTGGCAGAGAGTTTTATGAGTTGTGAAATTTCTTGAATATCTTCGAACTCTGCTAACCTAAGGTTGTTGCTCATAATGATTTGGGGTAAATCCAACCTGAAATTTCGCCGCCACTGTTGTTTTTTGATTTTCCAGTCTCAACATCTAATAAAGTATAGTGGCCATTAACATTAAACAATGAAATTTGGCGGGCATATTTATTGGGTTTTAGCCATTTTTTGTTATTATAGTTTTCTTCTGCTAAATTCACACTGCCTTGTTTTAAATCAACGCCTACCACAACTGCCACATGACCATGTCGCCATAAAGGGTTGTTTCTGTCGGGGTAGTAAACCACTAAATCACCGATTTTAGGCGGCCGAGTGGCTGTGCCGTTGATTGAGCGTGCCAAAGGAAAGGTTTTGTTGCTGCGAATATCTTTGCCTTGGGTTAGGTAAATGATTTCGTGAGCACTGTCTATACTGCCATAGGTGATGCCTTTATTGATCATCCACCAGCGGCGGGAATATTCCACACATTGGTTAATCAATCCAATATAGTGTAAGTTATCGTCTTTGGGGTTGCTTTTGTGAACAGTGACTTCGCCTGTTGCTAGGTTTAAAAATGAATATTCATTTTTAACACATTCGGAACGGCAATTTGAATAGGCATCAATACCATTGGCTGAACCCAGGATTTTGCCAAAATCAGTAACACAATCGGTTACACACAGTTGTTTGTTTTTTTCAAACATGGCTTTGCTTTGTTCCTGTGTGAAAGCAGGGGGCTTATCTCTTAAACCCAAACCATCGCTATGTTCCAATTGTGCAATGCCCATATTACTAATTAATAACAATAAAAAATAACGCATATTATTCACCTTTAAAGTTGGCTTTTCTTTTTTCTAAAAATGCAGATGTGCCTTCTTTCATGTCAGTGGTCGAACAAGTCACGGCAAAAGCTTTGGCTTCATAATCCAAACCATCCAATAGTGAGCATTCCGCACCATGATTGATGCTGTCAATAATGCATTGCAAGGCAACAGGCGCTGAAAAGGTCAGTTGTTTGGCCATTTTTTCTACGGTTGGCATTAAATCTTCTTGAGAAACTACCTGATTCACTAAGCCCATTTCATAAGCGCGATTGGCATCAATCATATTACCCATTAAATTCATTTCCATCGCTCTACCTTTGCCAATTAAACGCACCAATCGCTGGGTTCCTCCAAATCCAGGAATGACACCCAGTTTAATTTCTGGTTGTCCAAATATGGCATTGTCTGATGCAATTCTCATGTGGCAAGACATCGCTAACTCACAACCACCACCCAATGCAAAGCCATTAATTGCTGCTATGACTGGTTTGCTGGATTGTTCGATTGTGGTCATGACCTTTTGGCCATAAGTGGCAAACTTCATACCGGTAATGGAATTGGACTGTGCAAGTTCAGAAATATCGGCGCCCGCAATAAAGGATTTTTGCCCATTTCCTGTGATAATGATTGCAGCTACTTCGTTGTTGTCTTGTGAATCAAGAATTGCTTGTTCAACTTCTCTTAATGTTTGTTGGTTTAACGCGTTGAGTTTTTCTGGTCGATTGATGGTTAAGGTTAATATTTTATTATTGATTTTTGTGAGGATATTAGACATATAGCTACTCAAATAGATTAAAAGAGAGATTATATCAATAATTGAACTGAATAGGGTCAAATGTGTCTATAGAGTTGTTAATAGTCGTGCTGTATCATAAAATACGCACCTTTGAAAATTCGATAATTCGAAAGAATAGAAAAATTAAAAAACCGTAAAAATCAACATCGAGGAATTTGATAGATGAAATTAAAATTAATAATAACTGGAGCAACTTTATTGTTGTCTTTGGTAGCATCGGCTCAAGATGCATCACAAAAACCTGCAAACATCACTTTTGATAAGAATAAAACCAGTTATGCCATGGGTTATCGTTTGGGTTTACAGTTCGCAACAACTATGGAAAGCGAATTCGAATTGGATACTGATGAAGTAATCAAGGGAATGAGAGATGCGAGTTCAAAAAAAGAGCCAACCATTGCAAGAGAAGAAATGGCTTTGAATGTACAAGGATATGAAAATAAAATGAAGCTGAAGCAATATGAAGCATTTAAAGCTTTGGCAGAAAAAAACAAAAAACGCAGCGACGATTTCTTGAAAATGAATCGCAAGAAAAAAGGCATTAAAGAATTGGCGTCAGGCATTCAATACAGAGTTATTGAAGATGGTATTGGCAATCACCCAACTTTAGACAGTGAAGTTACAATTCATTACAGAGGTTCTTTGATTGGTGTAGATGATGTTAATAACTATCAAGAGTTTGACAGTTCATTTGTTCGTGGCGAACCAAAAACCATCAAAGTAAACGAAGTTCTAAAAGGTTGGCAGGAAATCATTCCATTAATGCGTCCAGGCGGAAAATGGCAAGTATTTATCCCACCAGAATTAGCTTATGGTGTGCGTGGTCAAAATCCTATTGGTCCAAATGAAATATTAATATTTGATATCAATTTATTGGATATTAAATAATTATTAATTGTTAATGATGTCTATTAACAAGATGAACGGGGTAGTTAATAATTACTCCGTTTTTTTGTATGTTTAATATTGAAAATAAAGACAATCTTTATACAAACCTCAAGTCTGTATTAAAAACTAAAATGTTGCCAACAGAAATCTGGCAAGCATCGGGGCACGATGAGTTCCGTCCAGCAGCTGTACTTGTACCTTTGTTTTGGAAGAACGATGAAGTTTATGTATTATTAACCAAACGTTCAGAACAGCTTAAACACCATGCAGGTCAAATTAGTTTTCCTGGCGGTGGATTTGATGAGTCTGATATAACGATCCGTCAAGCTGCTATTCGAGAAACCCATGAAGAGATTGGTGTTGAGAGTAAAGATATTGAAGTAGTGGGGTACCTTGATGACGTTGAAACTATTTCTGGCTTTTATGTTACGCCTTTTGTAGCAATCTTAAAAGAAGGATTTAACATTAAGATTAATCATGATGAGGTATCTGAGGTGTTTTCCATACCCTTGAGGTACTTCTTAGATGAGGCAAACTGCGAAAAAAAATCAGCCGAATTCAAAGACAAAATGGTAAACTACTATGTCTATCCCCATGAAAAGCACACCATTTGGGGCGTAACAGCAGAAATCATCGTTAAATTAGCACAGAAACTAAATAAATAAACAGAATTATGACAGCAAAAATTAAAGGCAAACTATTCATTAAGACACATGGTTGTCAGATGAATGAATACGATTCATCCAAAATGTTGGACGTGTTGACAGATACCCATGATTTGACGATAACAGATGTTGAATCAGAAGCCGATGTGATTTTATTAAACACTTGCTCTATTCGTGAAAAAGCCCAAGAAAAAGTATTTTCACAATTGGGCCGTTGGCGAAAACTCAAAGAAAAAAATCCCAACTTGGTCATTGGAGTAGGTGGCTGTGTAGCATCACAAGAAGGCGATAATATTTTAAAACGTGCACCTTATGTTGATATCGTATTTGGTCCACAAACTTTACACCGTTTGCCAACTATGCTCTATGCGGTAAAAAGTGAAGCAAAGCCACAAATGGATATTAGCTTTCCTGAGATAGAAAAATTTGACAATATGCCAGAACCCAGAAAAGATGGAGCATCAGCGTTTGTTTCTATTATGGAAGGTTGTAGTAAATACTGTACGTTTTGCGTGGTGCCCTATACACGTGGCGAAGAAGTTTCTAGGCCATTGGATGGTGTGCTTGCCGAGATTATGCAATTGGCCTTGCAAGGGGTTAAGGAAGTCAATTTATTGGGTCAGAATGTTAACTCTTATCGAGGTGAAACCCATAAAGGTGAGTATGTAGACTTAGCACACTTGATTCATTATGTTGCAGCCATTGATGGCATAGAGCGCATTCGATTCACTACCTCGCACCCTGTAGAATTTACCGATGCTTTGATTGAAGCGTATCGTGATGTACCCAAACTGGCTAACTATTTACATCTGCCAGTGCAAAGTGGTTCTGATAGGGTCTTATCTGCCATGAAACGTGGTCATACTGCTATTGAATATAAACAAAAAATTCGTAAATTGCGTGAAGTTCGTCCAGGCATTTCTTTGTCTTCTGATTTTATCATAGGATTTCCAGGGGAAACAGATAAAGAATTTGAAGCGACCATGAAACTGATTGAAGATATTAGGTTTGATCAAAGTTTTAGTTTTATCTATTCCAAGCGCCCTGGAACTCCCGCTGCCAATATTGAAGATGAAATACCCATGTCAGTTAAGAAAGAAAGATTGTATAGGTTGCAAGAAACCATCAATGATTTTGCTGCCGAAATTTCTCAAGAGATGATTGGTACTGTGCAAAATGTCTTGATTGAAGGCTTGTCTAAAAAGGACGACAAACAGTTGGCTGGACGAACAGAAAATAACCGTGTGGTTAATTTTGATGGTAATCCTAGATTGATAGGACAGTTGGTTGATGTAGAAATAACTGAAGCAGTACGAAATTCACTAAAAGGGAAATTAATTATTAATGACTAAAAAAACCATTGAAATAAAAGAAGTAAAAAACGAAGTGCTGATAAACCTGTATGGACATCATGACGAACACATCAAGTTGTTGGCTAAACATTCTAATACAAAAATCAATGCCCGTGGCAACCAATTACAAGTGGAAGGTAATGACTCTCAAATTGTTCAAGTAGCAAATTGTTTAAACCTCATGTTGGATGAAGCACTTGAAGGGACGCTAACTTTGGAACTGACTCATGTGATTTTGCAAGGAAACTGTCAAGATACCAATAACAATGATCAAGATGCATCTGATGTACAAGAAGTTAAAATTCAAACACGCAAAGGAGTGATTACAGGGCGTTCTCCTAATCAAAAATTATATTTACACAACATAGTGACTCATGACATCAACTTTGGTATTGGTCCAGCGGGTACGGGAAAAACCTATTTGGCAGTAGCTTGTGCGGTTGAAGCCATTCTTAACCAAGACGTACAACGCATTATTTTGGTGCGTCCAGCGGTTGAAGCAGGTGAACGATTGGGTTTCTTGCCTGGTGATTTATCGGACAAAGTTGATCCCTATTTGCGGCCTTTGTATGATGCATTGTATGAAATGTTAGGCGTAGAAAAAGTCGAGCGAATGATGGAAAAGAACATCATTGAAGTAGCGCCGCTTGCATTTATGCGTGGTCGAACTTTAAACAATGCCTTTGTGATATTAGATGAAGCACAAAATACCACGGTAGAACAAATGAAGATGTTTTTAACCCGCACAGGATTCGGTACAACCGTAGTTGTTACTGGTGATGTTACACAAGTGGATTTACGACCTGGACAAACCTCGGGTTTAAAACATGCAATAGAAGTGTTAAAAGATGTCAAAGACCTAAGCTTTAGTTGGTTTGAGTCAAAAGACGTTGTTCGCCATAATTTAGTACAAAAAATTATTAATGCTTATGAATCCAGTACTGCTGAATAACGAAACGGAAAATGAAATTCCAAGTCTTGAGCGCTTTAATGATTGGATAAACACTGTCATTAAACATCATGGCAAGTTCTTTCAAGTCAGTATAGAAATAGTTGATAAGGCAACAAGCCAAGACTTAAATAAAACTTATCGTGGCAAAGATAAACCCACCAATGTTTTGTCATTCCCTTTAGAATTGCCAGAATTTATTAAAGAAGATTTAATCGGCGATTTAGCGATATGTGCCCAAGTTGTAGAACAAGAAGCACTTGAACAAAACAAGCTCATTATTAATCACTGGGCACACCTAACCATCCATGGAACTCTACATTTATTGGGCTATGATCATATTGATGATGTTCAAGCAGAGGAAATGGAGACCTTAGAAATAAAGCTTTTAGGTCAATTGGATATTAAAAACCCTTATGACTAATATTATTGTTGAATGTAATCAATGCAAACATCAATACAAGGTTGAAGATAACCGTATTGGTGAAAAATTTCATTGTTATTGCGGTGAGTTATTAACTGTGCCAACGATAAAAACCCATGATGCTGCGGTAGTTCGGTGTTCGTCATGTGGCGGGGCAAGAGGAAAAGAATTAGAGCCTTATTGTCGTTATTGCGGATCTAGCTTCACTTTGCATGAAAGAGATCTAAACACTATCTGCCCCAGATGTATGACAAGGATTAGTTCAAAGGCAAAGTTTTGTCATTCGTGTGCAACACCCATAGTGGGAGACAGTGGCACTTTTGAGAAAACAAAATTGCCTTGTCCTAATTGTAAAAATAAATACTTACATTCTCGACAAATGTATGACAACAGTTCGTTCAATCTAAAAGAGTGTTCACATTGTGCTGGAATTTGGATTTCATCAGATGTTTTTCATTATCTCGAGCAAAAGGCCCAAAGAGAATCAGTCTCAGGTTTGTTTGAAGGCATTTTGGAAACTCGACTTCAAGTAAATAATCAAGTGGTAGGTAATTTCTATCGTAATTGTCCATCCTGCGAAGTTCTTATGAACCGAAAAAATTATGCCAAATCAAGTGGTGTGGTCACCGATGTCTGTCGTAAGCATGGCATTTGGTTCGATATGGGTGAATTAGACAAAATATTAAGTTTTATTCGATCTGGAAAGTTATTAAAACACCAAGAAAGAGCTGCCAGAAAAGCTAAACATGCCACTTCAGAAAAAAAGAGTGCTCCTTTGCAGAATACTAATTTTAGCCACAATACCGTCTACGATCTTGATTCAAGTGGAGATTTTTTTGCAGAGATAATTGATTGGATAGTTGATTAAATATTAACAAGTATTAATAAACAATAAAATTAATTCAGTAATTAGTGTGTTTGCTCTAGACAAATCGTTTTAAATGGGCACCATCAATAATTAATGAGGACAAAATCATGGCAGTTAAGAAAACATTAAAGAAAAAAGTCGGCATTAAAAAAGCCGCAGTTAAGAAAACAGCAAGTAAAGTTTCAGCAAAGAAAGCAAACATGGCTGAAAACATTATGGGTTCAGCAAACGAGATTTGGTTGGCTGGTTTGGGTGCTTTTGCAAAAGCCCAAGAAGAAGGTGTGAAAATCTTCAATAAATTGGTTGATGAAGGAAAAGGATTAGAAAGCGTAATCAAAAAGACTTCAGAGTCTGCAACCAAAGAAGTGAAGACTAAAGTAAACAAAGTAACTACTAAAGCAACCAAGAGTTGGGATAAGTTAGAAAACATCTTTGAAAGCCGCGTAGAAAAAGCACTGGCAAAATTAGACATTCCTACAAGTGATGAAATTTCTGCTTTATTGGCTAAAATTGAAACTTTGGCAAGCGAAGTTTCAAAGTTAACAGGTACTTATGTTAAAGATGTAAAGACAGTTACAAAAAAAGCAGTTAAGAAGGCACCTGCAGCTAAGAAAGTAACCAAAAAGGTTGCCAAGAAAGCAACTGCAGCAAAGAAAACAGTAACAAAATCTGTTAAGAAAGTAGCAAAGAAATCACCAACAGTTAAAAAGCCAGTGACTAAAGTGGCGACTACTGTAGTTAAAAGCGTGACTAAAAAATAATTAAATAATTATTTTCACCCACAAAAAAACCACGATTTGATCGTGGTTTTTTTGTGGGTTTATATATAATTTTTTCTCAATAACAATAGCCTGAAATACTACTAAACCCACAGTTAAAGTGGCCAAAATTGTGAAAAAAGAAATTATTGTTAAATCTGTTGTAGTTATTAAAACGTGGATTTTTTCTCCAAATATAGACCTTGTCAGCCTTGACAACAGGATATTCATATTTGAATTCTCCAATGTCTTGCTCTGTATAAGCCACTAAGCTCCCAGTGATGGTGACATTGCGTTTATTAAAAGCTGTGGGTTCTAGAAATCCTTCTTTACAAGCCAAGAATCGGCCACCATTTTTTGGAATAATTTTCTTAGGACTTAAATCTTTATAAGTTTCACTTTCTACAATTTCAAAACAGGTTTTATCTTTTCGGTTAAGTGTCTGGATAATATATCCTGACCATCGAATTGACTCATTCATGATGTGTTGTTTTTTTGCTTGTGCTGGATTTATCGGTGAAAATTCACCTTGTAAAACCTTTGGAACTGTCGTACAGCCAGAAATTACAATGACAGTAAGGGTGGGGATCAGTTTAAAAAAATTCATATTAACTCACATTTGGATTGAACAAATTCATAATTATAGTTTAACTAGATGAATTTATCCTGAATATTCTATGAATACTATAAATACTACTAAAATTCTTGTCGAGGACCTCGAGACATTAATTCTCTAACAGCGTCTTGGGGAGTCATTTTTCCATTAACTACTTTCCAGACATGTTCTGAAATTGGCATGTCAACTTTGTATTTTTTTGCCAATCGCATGACTTCATCAGCTGTTCCTATGCCTTCAACCACTTGACCAATTTCTTTCTTGGCTTGTTCTATGGTTTTTCCTTGCCCCAATGCCAAACCCATTCTTCTATTTCGCGATAAATCGCCCGTGCTAGTAAGCACTAAATCACCAAGACCGGATAAACCCATTAGTGTCTCTGGTTTGCAATCCATAGCCGCACCAAGACGCATCATCTCTGCCATTCCTCTGGTCAATATGGCTGCGCGTGTATTGTCACCCAATCCCATTCCATCACAAATTCCAGTAGCTAATGCTAAGACATTTTTAACTGCGCCTCCTAGTTCTGCCCCAATAATATCATCGGAAATATATACCCGAAAATTCTCATTGTGTAATGCGTGCGCGACATCTTCAGCAAAATATTGGTTAGAACTCGCTACTGTAACTAGGGTTGGTTTACTTTCTGCAACATCTTTGGCAAATGATGGGCCTGTTACTAGAGCGATAGGACGGTTGTGACCAACGGAGTCTTTACCAAGAATTCCTTCGGCAACTTCGTGTAAAAATCGACCTGATCCTGGTTCAAACCCCTTGGATGCCCATGCCAAAGGACGGTTCTGAATATAGGGTTTGATTTTATGTAAGATTTCAGAAAAGGCATCTGATGGTGAAACAACCAAAATCGCATCGGCTGCACCGATGGCTGTTTCTAAATCACTTTCAATAATTAAATCATCGGGAAAACCAATGCCAGGAAGATAGGCTTCATTACTGCGAGCACTTTGCATATCTTCTAGGTGTTTGGAGTTTCTTCCCCACAAGTAAGTGGTGCCGTTTCTTGCCAATTGCATCCCAAGAGCAGTTCCCCAAGAGCCGGCACCAATTACTGTAAATAGCATCAATTACTGCTTAGTTGCTGATTCAGCTTGAGCTTGAGCTTGTTGCATCTGTTGTGCATAAAGCTGATCAAAATTAACGGGTTGTAATAATAGAGGTTGAAAACCACCGTTCATTACTAAATCGGAAATCATTTGACGGGCATATGGAAACAGAACATTAGGACAATAAGATCCTAGAGTTTGATGCATAATATTTTCTTCAAAATTGGCTAAGCTAAAAATACCAGCTTGCTCAACCTCAACTAAATACGCAGTTTTTTCCAAAATTTTACAGGTAACAGTAACTGCTAAAACCACCTCATATGTATCATCAGCTATTTTCTTAACCTTTTGATTTAGGTTCATTTTAATTTCAGGTTGGCCCTTCTCATTGAAAATATCTGGTGCATTAGGTGTTTCAAATGAAACATCTTTGACATAAATTTTTTGCATTGACATTGTTGGTGCATTTTCAGGGTTGCTGGCTTGTGGCGCTGCAGTTTTGTTTTCTTCAGTCATGATTGACTCCTAATTTGATTGTTAAAGTTAGACTAATGTGAACGTAAATTTTATATTATTTTACCAGAGGTAATTTTTCACCTATCCAGCTATTGATTCCACCAGTTAAGTTGAAAACATTGCTCACACCCGATTTAATTAAATGTTTACAGGCTGATTTTGAGGTTATTCCACTGACACAATAGGTGATGACCGTTTTGTCTTTCAGGTTATCTATTGATTTGTTGCCTGAGATGATATCCGACAACGGCATATTTATTGCGTTAACAATATGACCATTGTTGAAATCGTTGGTAGAACGCGTATCAATGACCACAGCATCTTTGTGATTGACCAACTGGGTCAATTGTGAGGTGTTGATATTTGAAAAAGCCTGCATCTTTTCATTCATAACCATTGATAAATACAAAAAAATAACAGCTATAAATGCCAGTGACAACCATAAGTGATTGCCAATAAATTCAGCCAATTGTGACATAGTGATTTCCCATAAACTCTTAGCCACATTTATATGGTTTAATTTGCCAATTTCAAGGGCGAATGAAATTATTCTATCAATCACCTAGGCTAAGTAAGTTTTTATTGTTTAAAAAGTGGCAAGCATTCTATAATAACTGCTCATTTACTTCTATTAATTCATGTTTAAAGCAACAATATTCCTTTTATTTGTATTTTCAGCAACGATTCGAGTGCAGTCTGCAGAATCAAATGCGGAAAATAAAAGTGAAGTGGCAATTGAAGCTAAAATTCAAAATATTCAACAAAAGCTTAAAATCTTGAAAAAAAAGCTAAACAAAGCCTACGGCCAAGAACAATTGTTGCTAGAAAAATTAGAAGCCCAAGATAAAAATATAAGCAATATTGTACAAAAAATCAATACCAGTAATACCCAAATAAAAGAACTGGTTGAAGAGATTGGCCAGATAAACCAGAAAATTGGCGAAAATAAAAACAGCATAGAAATCCAGAAGAACCAAATAGTTCGTTTGCTAAAGCTTCAGATATATTTAAACCACGACAAAACTTTAAAGATGTTGTTGGCCAGTCCGCAAAATAACAGTATCTCTGACTCCAAGCATCAAATTAAATATCTGCAAAATCGATTGTATAATTTGATTAAAGAAGTGGCGATTAATATTCAGGAATTAGAAGTCCTTAAAAGCAGCCAAGAGGAATTAAAGAACCATGAAAACCTCAAGAAGCAAACTCTTCTTTTACAAAAAGATACTTTAGATGAGCAAAGAAATATTCGTTTAATAACCCTCAACACTTTAAAAAATGAAATTGCCAAACATGAGAGTAAGAGCGATGGTTTAAACAAGGACCAATCAAGATTACAGCAATTGTTGAATGAAATCCAAGTTCTGCTCAGTGATTTGCCCTCAGACCTGGGGTTCAATAAACCATTTGCGAAATTAAAGGGAAAATTATCCAAGCCTGTAAAAGGAACTTATATTCGATCCTTTCATTCTAGGAGATCAGAAAATACCCGATGGAATGGTGTGGTTATCAGAGCAGATTTAGGTGAGCAAGTTAAAGCCATCGCTTATGGACGTGTGGCTTTTGCCGATTGGTTACGTGGATTTGGAATGCTGGTTATCATTGATCACCAAGATGGTTATATGTCGTTGTATGGGTTTAATGAATCCATCAATGTAGAAGTCGGTGACTGGGTCAATAACCAGCAAGGCATTGCGACCATTGGCAATAGTGGGACATTAGCGATTCCTGCGGTTTATTTTGAAATCCGAAAAAATGCCAAGCCCTTGAATCCAAATGCCTGGGTTAAATGAATAATAGAAACATAAAAATATATGTTGACAATATATTGTGTTGTTGGCAATATGTGGCTGGTAACCTGTTAAGTTATCGCCTTACAAAGTTGACCACAATCGAAGAAAATATTCATTATTCTTTGAAATGCCCACTTTATAAAATTTCGATTCTTCAATAGTGTTGCCTTTTTAATTGATACATACAAAGGAAATAATATGAAAAATATAAACACATTAAATGCACAAGTTAAGCAAGCAAGCAAGCAAGCAAGCAAGCAAGCAAGCAAGCAAGCAATTAAGACAAGCAGCCAAGAAATTAGTTCATTTTACTCTATTAATCTATTTATTAGTTATCTCATTACCAGCAATTTCTCAAGAACCAGAAGAGGTAATCGTTACTGGTCATCGTCCAGACGGATTTGTGTTAGGTTTTTCTTTATGGGCAATGGATATTGTCCTTCACTTAGATGGTGCAGGGAGTGGTTCTAGCAGTGAACCTTCAGAACCGGAGCCAGTTGAAGGTTGTGGCGAGAGTGGGCCTGTCAATAGCAGTAGAAGAATTGGAACAGCTAGCTTGATGTTTAAAGCTGAATTAGAGCAAGCATTAGCAGGCAGTGCGATCCAATTGGCTATATGGACAGCTACCCATTCTGCAGGAAGTACCTATGATGTAACTTGGCCTGATGGTACTAATGGATCTTATCTTATTTCTGGCCCATATTTATCTGTACCATTAACTGCGGAAGTGAGTTGTGAATAAAAAATACTTAGTAATAATTTTATTTGTCCTGGCCTTAGGGCTGGGATTTTTTTTCAATATTCAGGACAATAAAGTTTCAATTGCTCTAGATTCAGAAGTGATTTCTGTTGATGCTATTAGTATTCCAAATTTAGATATAAAAAAGCAAAACATTGATAACATAAATACTATTATCGAGCAGGAAGACTTTTCTAAAGCTTCAGAAAATTCTAGATTGGTAACATTTGGTGTTTGTAATAAGAGCATAAATGAACTCAATGATGCCTTCTATCAATTTGAAGGGCTAAAAGAACTTACTGAAGAGCAATTGCTTGTGAAAAGTAGATTGATTAAAGGTTGTGAGAATTGGTATGAATATACGAATACCTTATCAAAAAAGGATGCAGATCACTTAATAGAAGAAAGAAAAAACACTATAGAACAGAATAAATATTTTTATAAAAACATTGAGATTCCAGATGATTCGAAAATAAATGAAGCCCGCTCAATTATGGCAACGGGTGGAGATTCTTCAAATCTCACAGGAGGTGCGCTGTCATATTTAATGACAAGTGATAGTGATTTTATCAGTGAGGTGGCTAAAAGGCAGGGAACAACAGATTTAAACTTGATTAGACAAAGTAGCACTGCTGTTATGGGTTTATATTCATGCAAGGTGGACCCTTATAGCTGTTCAGCTAATTCTCTTCAAATGATGTCATTATGTATATCAAACGAAGTAATGTGTGGGCTCAGTTATAATCAATATTATGCAAGTACCGTTACACCAAATCACTATGCTGATATGATGAATATAATTAGAATCATTGAAGCTATGATTCAACAAGGTTATTTTAATTAGAAAACTTATGAACCATTTTGGGATAAAACTGTATTTTTAAGTTAGTTTACCTGTAAATCTATTTAAAGCCATTGTAATCTCAGTAATAACGGAAGCTTGTCTATTCATGCGGTTTATTTTGAAATTCGAAAAAATGCCAAGCCTTTGAATCCAAAGGCTTGGGTTAGGTAATTGTTTGAAACTCAATCAGGATTTTTGTGCCAGTATTAAATCTCTTTGTTGTTCCAGTTCGGTTAAATCCCAACCTACTGTTTTTGCAGATTTGATTGCGGCCTTTATTGATTTTAAGGCTTTAGAGTGTTTGTTTAACTTGTTTTGAACAAGCGCATGAGTTTGATACCATTGAATAGTTTTATATACATTCTTTTTATAGCTTATTAAGTACTCTTGAGCAAGCTTCAACTCAGTAGTTGTAGGGTTTGGTAGGCTTGCAATCTCCTTCGCATAACGAATTTGAGCAATATCCAATCCATTTTTCGCAGCTTGTTTCAACCAATATATTGGAGGTTGATTGGATTGGTTAATGATATTTTTGTTCTGTAACATTTGATATGCCATGTATTCGGCATCGGCATTGCCAATTTGTGCTGCTTTCATTATCCAGTCAAGTCCTTTTTGTTTTTCAACTTTACAGGATTTGCCGTAATAAATATTTTTACCAAGGCGATATTGGGCATCCACAATACCATTTTGTGCTGCGTTAAACAACCATTGGTTGATCTCTTTGCCATCTACTACACCTTCCTTTTTTAGGAATGTATCATAAAGAATAGAATATGAATATTGGGCTTCTATGTCACCATTTCTGGCATTTTCAATTAGTTTGTCAAGGTAGTCCTGTTGTTTTTTTGAAAAGCCTTTTGGTGCGCCTTTTAATTTAAAATCAATTCTGGTTGTTGTTGGAATGGGCTCATCACTTTTATGTGAGGATGAGTTAAATGTAAAGTGATATTTCTCAATTGACTTTATGGTCTCGATTGCAAACAAACCATCTGATGGCACCTCTTCAATGACCTGAAAGTCTCTTGCTGATCCATCGGGATAAACGTAAAAGATCACATCTACCCAGCCCTGAATACCCTTCAATGCCATTGTTCTTGGATAATTTGGGGGAATTCTTTCTACAGATTTGTACGCGGATTGCCTTACATCTGTTGTTTGCTTAGTGACAATAGGACCCAATAATACTTTGCTGTTGACTTGAGCATACTGATCAAAATACTCTTTTGTCAGTTTTTCAGCTTTTAATAGTTGGTCTTGCGGTAGTTGTTTCTTCAATGCTCTGGTTAGTTCTGCATAGTCTTTAAACGAATCTGATATTTTTGACCAAGCATAGGCTTGGGGTAAGTTCTGTTCAACCCCTTGTCCATTGGCCAACATAACAGCAATATTGTGTTGTGATTTGAGGTTGCCAAATTTAGCCAGAACCAAAAACTCATCAAAGGCTTGTTTGTAATTTTTTTGATTGTAATTTTCTTGAGCATCTCTAAAATCGGCTTGTGAAGTTGAGATTGACAGGCAGAGCAGTATCGCTAATGTGATTTTCATGTGGTTTCCTTGTGTTGGGATGCTTGTTATTTTAGCTAAGCCATTAAAAAATGTAAATAGTTCATTGGTCATAAAGTTATAACTAGATAATTTTTCTATCAATAGTAAAATACAGTGATTATTACAACGATTATAATTTAATGACAGAAAAGAACGTTTCAGAAAATTTTATCACACAAATTATTGATGCCGATTTGGCTTCAGGCAAGCACGCGCAGGTACATACGCGTTTTCCTCCTGAGCCCAATGGTTTTTTGCATGTGGGTCATGTGAAGTCTATTTGTTTAAACTTTGGTTTGGCTGAAGATTATCAAGGACAATGTAATTTGCGTTTTGATGACACCAATCCAGACAAAGAAAGTGTGGAATATGCACAAGCCATTCAAAAAGATGTGGAATGGTTGGGTTTTAAATGGAGTGACAAGGTTTTGTACACTTCTGATAATTTTGATCAATTGTATGGGTATGCTGAAGAATTGATTAACAAAGGGTTGGCTTTTGTTGATGAGCAATCGCCAGAACAAATCCGTGAAACCCGTGGCGACTTTACTACACCCGGTACAAATAGTCCTTTTAGAGACAGGCCAAGCGAAGAATCACTGGATTTTTTTCGCCGCATGAGAGCAGGTGAGTTCGCAGATGGAGCAATGGTATTGCGTGCCAAGATTGATATGCAATCTGGTAATCTCAATATGCGTGACCCCATTATCTACCGCATTAAACGCCAACACCATATTCGTACGGGTGATAAATGGTGTATTTATCCGATGTATGATTTCTCACATTGTATTTCTGATGCGTTAGAAGGCATTACTCACTCGGTTTGTACCTTAGAATTTGCCGATCATAAACCTTTGTATGATTGGGTGTTGGATAACATCACTATTGATTGCCATCCGCAACAAATTGAGTTTAATCGCTTGAATCAGACCTTTACCATTACATCAAAACGCAAGCTCAATGAATTGGTTGAGCAAGGTGTGGTTGATGGTTGGGATGATCCTCGCATGCCTACGGTTTCAGGAATGAGACGGCGGGGTTATACGCCAACTTCTATTCGTGAATATGCCAAGAAAAGTACCGTTACAAAAAAGCCCTCGATTATTCCCATGAGCATGTTGGAAGACTGTGTTCGACAAGAATTAAATGCCAGTTCACCTAGGATTATGGGTGTATTGAATCCACTGAAGTTGGTGATTGAAAATTATCCAGAAGGTCAAAGTGAAATGATTACAGCCAAGAATCATCCCATGGATGAATCATTTGGAACCCGTGAATTGCCTTTTGGTCGAGAACTTTACATCGAAGCAGATGATTACAAAGAGGGGGCGAATCGTAAATTTTTTAGATTTACCGAAGGCCGTGAAGTTCGTCTGAGGTATGCTTATTATTTAACCTGTCAACGGGCAATAAAAGATGAAAATGGCAATGTTATTGAATTGCGTTGTACCTATGACCCAGAAACCAAAGGTGGCTCATCACCAGATGGGCGCAAAGTCAAAGGCACCATTCATTGGGTCAGTGCGCAGCATGCCGATGATGTAGAATTGCGTTTGTATGATCGTCTATTCAATGTAGTCTCTCCCAAAGGCATGGATGATTTAAATCCTGAATCCTTACTTGTGTTGAACAATGCAAAATTAGAACCAGGAATCATTGAACATTCAAACGATGTACAATACCAATTTGAGCGAATGGGATATTTCTACCGAGATAAAACCCATGAAACGGACAAACCCATTTTTAACCGCATTGTGAATCTTAGAGATTCATGGGCCAAACAAGAACAACAATAAAAGAAGACAATTATGCAAACAACTGAAACTATTTGGCACAATGGCGTGCTTAAACCTTGGGAAGAAAGCACCACACATGTATTAACACACACATTGCATTATGGAGGTGGCGCGTTTGAAGGCGTGCGTTTTTACAAAACCGATAAAGGACCAGCAATATTCCAATTGAAAAAACACACCGAACGTTTGATTTATTCATCCGAAGTTTTGGGCATGGAACTGGACTACAACTTACAAGAGTTGATGGATGCTCAAGTATCAATGGTCAAAGCCAATGGTCTACAAGCGGGCTATATTCGCCCTTTAAGTTTCTATGGTTATAAAGAATTGGGTGTGTCAGCCAAAGGCAACCCGATTGAAATCATTATTGCAAACTGGCCTTGGGGTAAATACCTGCCACATGACATGGTAGACATTAAGGTGAGTAAATACAAAAGAATCTCTCCAGATACAACCGTTATCGATGCTAAGATCTGTGGTCATTATATCGGTGGAATTTTATCAGCCATCGAAATGGAAGACACCAAATACCACGAAGCCCTATTTCTAGATTATGATAGCAATATCGCAGAAGGCGCAGGTGAAAATTTCTTTATCGTTAAAGACAAAATCATATACACACCATCTTTGGGTCATATCCTACCTGGAATTACCCGCGCTACCATTATCGAAATTGCTGAACATTACGGTTATAAAGTGGTAGAACAAAAAATCACACTAGAACTGGCCCAAGCAGCCGATGAAGCCTTCTTTACAGGCACAGCAGTAGAAGTCACACCGATCAGTTCAATTGACGATGTAACCATAGGAACGGCCAATGTGGTTGGCGAAGTCACCGCATTTATCAAGCAAACCTATGACGATGTGGTGCATGGCAGAAACGAACACTTTTTGAAGTATTTAACTTTTGTGGGCTAATGCCCACCGCAACTGCGTTGCTTTAAGTAACGCAGAGATTCGCAGAGGTGGCGCAAAGAGCGCGAAGGGGATAAGGAATCGGGGGCTTTACAGTCTATTTAGCCCCTTTTTTTAAATTCAAACAAACACACTCCTTCCGTCATACCCGCGAAGGCGGGTATCCATTGAGTTGTTAGTTCTACATAGAAACAGTGTAAACTTGTTCTTTTTTTACAATGTTAATTTCTGTAATTATTGTTGTAATTTTGAACAAAGAGTAAAAATATTATTATGAGCGAACAAGATGGAAGTAAAATATTTTCAGCAATGGGTCGTATTGCAACATTTTCAACGGAATTAGAAGATGCGTTGAGTTATGCCATACATCACCTTATTGATGAAAAAATTGAATTCACAAAAATTATTACTGTTGAACAATCCTTTTCAGCGAAAATATCTCTTTTGTTAAATCTTTACCGTGCAAGACATGGTGAAGATGAAGATTTCAAGAAGTTAAAAGTTATTACAAACAGGGCATCAAAAGCGCAAGAGAAGAGAAATATAGTTGTACATTCTTTATGGAGATCAGCGGGTGCTCCAGATGTTGTAACTCAAATCAAATCATTAGCTAAAATCAAAAAAGGCTATAATACCAACATAGATAACTGGCATCATGATGATTTTGAAAATATTTGGAAGGAATTTAGAACTATAGAATGTGATTTGATTGATTGTGTTAATGAACTTATAGATTCTAAAAAGGCCTTCCGGGTTCCTGGAGCTTAAATTTTATATCATTAGTGAATAAATATACCCAGTTTTTCTTCTATTAATACTCTCGCCAACCCAAAATCCAATTCCCCAACATCCTCAATCCCTTCACTCAACTGATTCAATATATCTGCTTGTACCAAACCTCTGGCTTGTGCTTGCTCATAAGGAATATGGTGATTATATCAAGTATATCAACATAACAGTATATCAGAGTATATCAAGAGAGTATATCAAGGACAGGCATAACTAAACATTTCTATTTTCAAAAAATACCAGTAGTTTGTAATATATATTTGATGAAATTGTGTTTAAAATTAGGTTTTGAAAGTTTATTTCAGGGTGACTGCTGAAAAAAGGTGATTTTGACTTATTTGAAACAAAGGTGTAGGTCTCACACGTTCTGTGAAGATTGAGAAATTGTGGGTTTTAGGCTACTCCAATGCTGGAATTAAGCTAATATCTGCCTTGATTTTTTGCTTGATATTCTCAACAAAATTCTTTAATTGTTGTACCGTACCAATGGCCTTTCTTCCTTGAAATTTGAATTGATAAAGCTCATCCAGCCATGTAGTTTCATCCAAGCCAAGACGGTTTAGAATTGGTGGTAAGTCATCAGGAATATACCCTTTTTTATTAGCTAGTATTGCTCGTCCTGTGGAATCAACTAAATCTAGATAGTCAGTTAGATTGTAATGGATATCATCTTCATCAAAGCCTAAATTGAGTAAATTTGAGGTTTTTGATTTTATCCTTTCTTGGATAGATGTGTAATCAGAATTCTCAGGACTGCGTGCCATCGCTGCTCGAATAGGGTTTAAATCAACATACGCCATACAGGTCAAAAGTGCCCGTTCATCAAGCAATGCTTGGCTTTTGAAGCGTCCTTCCCAAAAACTTCCAGTCACTTTATCCTCAATATTTGCTTGTCGAGCAATGTTCTCGTTTAATAATTTCATAAACCAACTAATTGACATTAGCCGCTTTCGGTATTTATCTGCCAACAAATAAACCAAAGCCAATACTGCTTTGGATTGAGATTCATTTTTCATAAAGTCCTGGCATACTTTTGGTAATCGACACAGTTGTGACCAATAGGCAAAGACTTGTTTCGTATCCCAATCATCGGTTGAATTAATCTTTAAAACCAGATGATAATGATTGCTCATTATTGCATAAGAGCAAATATCCAAATTAAATATCGAAGAAAGAAATTTTATTCTATCTACCATCCATTGTCTTCTGTGTTCAAAACATTGTCCTGAATATTTATCTTTACCACATAAAAACGCTCGCCGAACACATCGACTCATCACATGGTAAAAAGGTGTATCTTCGGGTGCAATCAGGTATTTTCGTGCTAATGTCATCTTAAACTCCTGTAAAAATGACTATTTTATGAAATGAAGAGCTAAAAAGATGTGGGAAATTTCCTAGTTTGTTGTAGGATAGTTGCTTAGGGTATGCCTGTCCTAGATATGTGTAACTATTTTATGAAATGAAGAGCTAAAAAGATGTGGGAAATTTCCTAGTTTGTTGTAGGATAGTTGCTTAGGGTATGCCTGTCCTAGATATGTGTAGATATGATCATTATTTATGATTTCTATGTATATTAAGTCATTAGAACAAGCTGCTTACTCATTAAAAGATTCATATGAATGGGGCAAGTTTGTAATATACATTGAATTTGGCGATGATAACTTTGCAACAAGAAGTGTACAAGTCTATAAAAATGGATATATCACTAGATATGATAGAGAGCATTGGGAAGATCAGTTTGGATCATTGCCAGATTTTCGTTTTGGTAAAACATGGATTGAACATTGGGGGAATCCTAACGAAATTTCTCAAAATCAATTTGAACAGAAGTGGCAAAGTGCAGAATTTTCAATTCCTTTTAAACAACGTAATAGATCACCTGAAGAGCCTTGTCTTTGGATTCAAGCATTTAAATCAGGAGAATGGGATGGCCAATCTTAGTTTAGGGTGATAAGCCATTGTTCGCGTATTTTAATTTATTCAAAAATAACATCTCCAACTAATTTATCAATCAATACTTCTGCCAACCCAAAATCCAACTCCTTAACACCATCAATCCCTTCACTCAACTGGTTCAATATATCCGCTTGTACCAAGCCTCTGGCCTGCGCTTCTGCATAAGGAATATGGTGAAACATAACCATAGAATATCTGGGAATGAATTGTTTTGGAAATTGATTCTCTAGTTCAAAGGCTATGGCTTTTTTCAGATGGAATTTGGGGTCACGTACCGAATCACGCATTTCGATGTAATTTTCTAGGGCCATATCGGCAATTGCATTGGCGTTTGGACGGCGGATATCGGTATATAAATCCATCACTTTTTGCCAGTTGTCTTTGTGTTCATCGAGTAGGGCATTGAGCTCATAACAGTCTTCAAAACCACAGTTCATGCCTTGGCCATGAAACGGCACAACGGCATGTGCTGAATCTCCAATTAATAGAGTGTTTTTATAATGCCATTGTTGGCAGCGTATGGTCCCGAGCATGCCTGTTGGATTGTCAAAAAACATTTCGGTTAATTCGGGCATTAAGTCTGTTGCATCTTTGAATTTGGTTTTGAATAAAGCCACCACAGATTCTTTGGCTGTAATTGTTTCGAAACTCAATTCACCTTTTGAAGGCAGGAACAATGTAACAGTAAAGGACCCATCTAAATTGGGCAATGCTATCAGCATATACTCGCCACGTGGCCAGATGTGTAATGAGTTTTTGTCAATTGCAAATAAGGGATTTGGATCAATGGGGTCAGAGTCGTTGATTTTTTTGTTTTGTGTGTTAATGATAGAATTTTCATCTAAAATCAATGACTCTGACCTCATTGATTTGTCCATTGATCTTGCTGGTATGGTGAGTTCTTTATAACTGTGATCCAACAAATCAAATGTTACCCCTTTGACGCCATTGTTCTCAAAAGAATTCCTTACCTTTGATGGTGCGCCATCTGCACCCAATAGGATATCAAAAGAAACCAGTTTTGGTGATTGATCTTGTTGTTGAATTTCAATTAAATTATTGTCAAAATCTACCCAATTAAGTTGTTGTTTAAAGTGAAAGCTAACATTGCCAGTGGCCTCTGCTTCATCACGCAACAAACTGACCAAGCCACCACGAGAAACGGAATAAATCACTTCTTCGGGCTTTTGTCCATAGGACTGAAACTGTAATTTGCCTTCAATATCATGAATCATCCGGCCTTTCATCGGAATCAATAGCTTTTCAACCTTGTTCATAATGCCCAATTGCTGCATCGGTCTGATGCCGCGATTGGCCAGAGCTAAGTTAATGGAGCGTCCAGCAGAAATGTCTTCTTTGCGGATATCGGGCAATTTTTCATAAACATCGACTTTGTAGCCGCGTTGTCCTAGATAAATCGACATCATTGAGCCCACTAAACCTGCGCCGATTATGGTGATATGCTGCTTCATGACAGCGCCTCCTTGAGAATGTTGACAAATTTATAGGCATCTTGGTAAGAATTGTATAAGGGCACAGGTGCGACACGAATAACATTGGGATGGCGGAAATCACAGGTGACACCTTTGGCTTCAATCGCATCGAAAACTGCTTTTCCATCGACGTCGCCATATACGATAATGGATAACTGAGCTCCAGAAGCCTTGCTGGATTTAGGGGTTATAATACTTATTTTGTCGCCCAGTTCTTGTTCTAAACACTCACGCATATAAGCCGTCAGTTGAATGGATTTTGTACGTAAAACCTCAATGCCTCCAGCCTGTTTAACCGTATCAAGTGAGGCTCGAATCGCTGCTAAGGACAAAATAGGGGGGTTGGATAATTGCCAAGCTTCGGTGCTTTGCATGGGGATAAAAGTGTTCTCCATTTCGAACCGGGTTTCTTTATTGTGTCCCCACCAACCCGCAAAACGGGGCAAGTCTTTATTGTTGTGGTGTTTTTCATGCACAAAACAGCCTGCCACCGAACCAGGGCCTGAATTAAGGTATTTATAACTGCACCAAACGGCAAAATCCACATTCCAATCGTGCAATTGCATAACAATATTCCCCGCAGCGTGTGCTAAATCAAACCCAACCATACAACCTTGATTATGCCCCGCTTGAGTAATCGCTTGCATATCAAATACTTCACCTGTGTAGTATTGAACACCAGGAAGCAGGATCAGAGCAATTTCATCGCCTTGTTCTTCAATGATAGTTAGAATGTCTTCTGTTCGAATGGTATCTTCATCATCTCTTGGTTTAACCAATAACATGGAATCTTGTGGATTGTAGCCATGAAACTTAATCTGTGATTCAACGGCATAATGATCCGAAGGAAAAGCATGTTCTTCAATCAGTATTTTATGCCGTTTAGTTGTAGGTTGATAAAAGCTCACCATCATAAAGTGCAGATTAGCGGTTAAGGAGTTCATGCATACTACTTCAATGGGTTTAGCACCAACCAATTTTGCAGATTCTTCTGCTAAAAACTCATGGTAAGGCATCCAAGGAAATTCTCCTGAGAAATGACCTTTTACACCGAGCTTTTGCCATTGAGTCAATTCGTAATTTAAATATTCGGCAGTGCGTTTCGGCTGTAAACCCAAAGAATTACCACACAAGTAGATTTCATCTTCACCATTGGCTTGTTTAGGGATATGAAATTCATCACGCATATGAGCGATTGGGTCCTGTGCATCTAATTGTTGGGCGTATTCTAAAGTAAATTTGTTTATCATAAGTCTTGATGATGGGCAGAGCCCATCCTACGGTTGTATTCGTATTAAAGGATATAAAATCGGTCGACTCGGAGCAGCATCCAATTCAAAAGCGGGTATTTGTAAATTCAAACAATATAAGCCGTCTTTTATTGTATCGTTCACATGGATCATTTCAGTAATGGTTCTATCGATTCTTGATTGATCATTCAATAAGCGTGAATTGGGTTCAACCTGCCAGTAAATATGGTGATTGCTGAGTTGACCATCATCGTGCATCTTGTCTATTGATGGCATATCCACCAATAAATGTTTAATTCTCGAAGCCGCTAAGCAACTTATCGCCTCATGGGTAAAAAAAGGTGGTTGATTTTTGTTGTTGTAAGTGCAATTTAATTTGTTGTCATTATTGGGTAAAGTACGAATGACCAGTGCTTCGATGTTGCTTAGTTTCTCATCACTTAATTGCGATTTTAGACTTGCTAGATCAATGACTTTATCTGAGCGTACTAATTCGGGCAAATAACTGTCTTGGGTGTTACTGGCATTAACAGGTTTAACACTTATCAACTGACAAACAACAAAGCCATTGTTGACATTTTGACCAATATTTATGTTCTGATGTACGATATGAGCAATCGACTCTGTGTGTGTGCCATTGCAATGCGGAACCAAGGTAATGCTATCAACATTACAGCTGCCACCGCGTTTAGTATCGCCGATAAACTCACCACCTTGCAAAGCTTCTTTACTGGCTATTTCAGCACCAAAATGATTGGGTTGTTCAGCATTAAATTTCAATGGAATAGCAATGTTGATGGCATCATTGGTATCCATTTGATAAGGAATGTCTGTAATGACTAGGTTTAACTTCATCCCAAAAAAACCTCTTTGTCCAAGTTTAACCATTCCAAAGCATTGCCATGCAATAATCGTGCGGTGGTTTCATCTGAATAATTCATCGAGTGAATTAGTTTGCCAGGTTCTAATTCGCCCAAGGGAAATGGGTAATCAGTGCCCAGTGCCAATTTATTTTCGCCCATTAATTTCATTAAATAATCTAACATCAATGGATCATGCACCAAGGTGTCTAAATAGATTTGTTTGAGGTATTTGCGTGGATTGTGGGGATTGTCCACCGCAACCAAATCAGGACGAACCTTGTAGCCGTGTTCAATGCGACCAATAGAAGCAGGAAAACCACCTCCGCCGTGTGCGAATGCGATGCGTAAATTGGGTAAACGTTCGAGCACGCCTCCAAATATCATAGAACACATGGCAAGAGAGGTTTCTGCTGGCATACCCACCAACCAAGGCAACCAATATTTCTCCATCTGCTGTTTACCCACCATATCCCACGGGTGCACAAAAATAGCCGCACCTAATTCTTCGGCAGCAGTAAAAATATCAAATAACTCTGGAGCATTGAGGTTCCAATCATTGATGTGCGAACCAATTTGCACACCTGCCATACCCAACTCATTGACGCAACGTTCTAATTCTTTAATGGCCAACTTTCTGTCTTGCATGGGTAATGTTCCAAGACCAATAAATCGCTTCGGGTATTTATCTACAATACCAGCAATGTGGTCATTGAGTATTTGTGATAAATCATAAGTGTCTTCGGCTTTCGCCCAATAATTGAACATGACTGGAACAGTTGATAAAACTTGTACGTTAACTTTGTGTTGATTACATTCGTGCATGCGTACTTCAGGTGACCAGCAGTTTTCTTCAATCTCACGGAAAAACTTACCATCAATCATCATCCGAGCACAACCACATTTATGGTGATCTAAATTGAGAAAACCACCATAGCCATATTTTTTTTTCAAATCAGGCCATTTCTCAGGTAAGATATGGGTATGAATATCTATGGTTAAGTGTTTAGACATCGAGTTTGTTCTCTTTGGGCATAACGGTTCCACATTTATCACAGGTTCGGTTTTCTACATTGTTGAGAAACCGATCAAACACAGGAAAGAAGTCTTTCTCAATATTGGTCAGGTGAAAATACTCCTCGTATAATTTGTTGTCGCATTTTTCACAAAACCACATTAGGCCGTCTTTCTCCTTAGCCGTTCGTTTTCGTTCCACCACCAATCCAATTGAATTGGCAAAACGCACAGGAGAATGAGGTACTTCAGGTGGCAATAAAAACACATCACCCGCTTTCAAAGGATAATCCACCTTCTTGCCATCTTGAATGGTCTTCAATAACATTTCACCTTCCAACTGATAGAAAAACTCAGGTCCTTCTTCCCAATGATAATCTCGACGGCCATTGGGTCCACCGACGACCATTACGATAAAGTCTCCTTGATGAAACACTTCTTTATTACACACAGGTGGCTTTAACACATCGCGGTGTTCATCAATCCATTTGTTGAAATTAAATGGTTCAATGGGCTTGTTGTTTTTAAAGGGGTCAGTATCCTTAAGGTTGTTCGACATATCTTATTCTCCTTGTTCTGAATTATTAAGGGTACTGACCCCTTTAAAAACAGTTGCAATACACTTTAATTCAATCGCAATGGGTGTGGGCAAGCAATTGATTTCAACCGTTGTTCTGCAGGGTTGATTGCTGGCAAAATATTCTGCATAGACTTGATTATAAATTTTAAAATCATCTTTCATATTGGTCAAAAAAACCTGTACATCGACCAACTGCTCCCAGCTTGAACCCGAATCTTCTAATATGGTTCTGACATTATCAAATACACCCTTACATTGGGTTTCTATACAATAATCGATGATATTGTCATCAGAATCTAAGGTCACACCAGGAATCAATTTTGTTCCTTTTTGCCGTGGGCCAACGCCTGATAAAAATAAAAGATTGCCAACTTTTCGTGCATGGGGATATGAACCAACGGGTTCAGGGGCTTGGGATGAGATTATTTTTTCACTCATTGGCTTTACTCGTTTGTTTGTTGTTTTTAAAAGGAGTCAGTACACTTTTTATGAATTTATTTAATGTATTTTGATGCGGGGTGTTAAAAAGGGTACTGACTCCTTTTAAAAACAAACTCGCCAAAAGTATTAGTGTTTAGTTCAAAATCCATTTACAACCCTTGCTACTGGCAAAGATAGAGCCTGAGGATTTGTAAACTGAAAGTAAAATCATACTTTATTCTATACCTATACCAAGGTTTATTTCAAGGAATATTGGTAGAGATTTATATGATTTCAAGAATCAAATAATTATCATAAAAATATAATTTAATTATTTATCAATTTAAGTGAGAGGTTTGAGTTGAATCAGTGACTTTAATCTTATTAGGAAGGGAATTTAGTTTGATGTGACAAATATTTTACATTTTTTGCCGCAAAAAGAATTTTAATTAACTATTTATATAGGAAAGTCAACATTTCAACAATCAATTTTGAGCAAATAATTAATATAAGTTTAAAAACTGTGGACACCGTCACAAAAATTGTGTAACTATATAAAAAGGGAAAATAATAATAAGTTAAGAATACTCCCTGCCCCTCCCTAAAGGAAGCAAGAAAAAATTTAATCGTAAATTAAGTAAAACAAGTAAGTTAATAATAAAAGAAACAAAAACGGGAAACCAATATGAAGCACATTTTATCTTTGAAAGCATTTCTGTCTGTAAATTTTGTCATCTTCGCATTATTGTCGATAATGCCATTACAAGTTTTTTCAGCGTATGATAACTCTAACAGTAATTTGGTCATCACTGAAATTAAACAAAGTCCAAAAGGGTATCTGTATGGAATAAGCTTAAAAGATAAAACAGGAAAACCAATAACCGGACAAATGCTGACCCTTCAAGGCGGGTCAGGCTCAAGTAGCAATTGCGCAACAGGTTCTGTCGGAACCTGTACTTTGTGGATGCAAAGTCAAGTCAATTCCAAAAACTCCACTGCCTATATTGGCAATTCCCCTAAATTCTTTTCAACACAAACTCAATCTTACTCACTAAAATCAGCTGGCACTGTACAAATTAATGCAGCCAATGCAGCTAATTCATCTATAGCTTTATTATCATCAGGTACAAAAATAGCAGATGGATCTCAACTTCATCAAATTGAAGCAACGATTATTGATACCGATGGTGTCACCCCAATTGTAGGAGAATCAGTTAGTTTTAATGCTTTACCCGCCATCATTTATGGTTTTGGTGGTACAGTAAATACTGATGCTGTTTGTACTACCGATAGCAATGGTAAATGTAATTTTGCTATTTATACCACTACAGCTGGGACTTATACTACTCAAGTAAGTATTGGTGGAGCATTAGGATCAGGAGGGACTGAAATTTCAGCACCTGGATTGTCTTATACCTTTATTCATGGTCCTGCTGTTGCATCGCATTCCAGTATCGAGTTAACAACAGTTGGAAGCCCTATTGCCAACAATTCTGATAAACATTTATTAACGGCGACTCTTAAAGATGTCAATGATAACTTGGTCAATGTAAACTTTGAAACCGTTGATTTTGCAGCAACCACCAATGTTAATTTTACAATTGGCGGGGTGGGTGTTACATCATGTACAGTTGATGGTACAGGCACTTGTACAGTCGATGCCACCAGCTTAAAAGTCTCAACACCTAGTGATTATCCAACACAGGTCACGCTGTCAGGAACAGCATTGTCAGGTACGGTAGGTAAAGAAAGTCCTGTGACTTATAACTTTTTGCCTGGGTCTCCACATGCAATGTTTACCACTTGGTCGGTAACTCCCGCCAACCCCATTGTCGGTACGAATATATCGTATTCTGTAACCATAAAAGATATTAATGAAAATTTGGTTGCGGATAGTTTAAGTGTGGTTTATGCAAGTACCAATGACGCCAACACCAATGTCACAACAAGTATTGCTTGTATGGGCGGAACTTCTTCAGGTTCTTGTTCAAGTAACAATTCAAGTACAAAAGTTGGAACCAGTTCATTAACCACATTGACTGTTGATGGCATAGATGTGACACCTGCTGGTGGAAATCTGAATACCAACTGGCAACCCGATGCACCTGATGCCAATAATTTAAGTTTTAGCCTTGATTTAACAACTCAAACGGTTGATCAAGATGTGGTTATTACTGCTACTGTGCAAGATCAGTTTGGTAATAATGTCGCTGATGGAACAAGTGTGGCATTTGCCATAAGCGGGACATCGACTCTTTTTAATCCTCCAGCAACTTGTACCACAACTAACGGAACTTGTCCTTTCAATGCCACAAGCCGGATAAGTGGAGTAAACACCATGAGTGTTGATGGATTTACCGCAACCAGTACATCTCCCGTTGGCAGTGATACTACAACCGTAGTAGCTCAAACCATCAGTTGGAATCCTGATAGTGCATCAGCGGCAAATTCAAGTTATGGTACCAGTCATGGAACAACTCTAGGTGTTAATTCACAAAAAGTAGGTCAGAATATTACCTACAATGCCCATATTGAAGACCAGTTTGGAAATTTGGTTGTAGATGGAACAACAGTATCATTTACACCAGTAGAAGGCGTGACTACTGCACTAACCAACACAACTGTACAGACCTGTAATACTACAAATGGAGAATGTGTAACCACTGTTTCGCCGTTTACCAGTACAAAAGTGGGAACTTCGAGTGTCACTGCAAAAGTTGGAGCATTAACATTAATGGATGGAAGCTTAAATCAAGGAAATAGCACACTTTGGACACCAGACATTGCCAGTGCCAGTAATTCAAGTTTTGCTATTAATTCTAATGCCACTTCTTTAACAGTTAATACCAATGTTGACCTAGTCGCAACAGTAAAAGATAAATTTGGGAATAATGTGGTTGATGGGACTGCTGTCACCTTTAACTCGACAGGTTCTGCATTGTTGACAAACGCTTGTACACTGCCTGCGGGTACAATCAATGGCGTGTGTACAGTATCCACAACAAGCGAGACTAGAGGCACAACAAATGTTTCTGATTTTATAGCTGATGGAGTTACTATTTCTGCCATAACGACTCTTAATTCTAAAGATATTAGCTGGGATCCAGCAGTACCTGCTTCAAATAAATCAACTTTCGCAGTAAATTTAACTACTCAAACCGCAGGTCAAAATGTGGAATACAGTGCGACCATAAAAGATCAATTTGGTAATCTTGTTGATGCAGGTGTAACTGTTGCATTCACAATGGGAAATTCTGCAACATTAGAGTCAGGCCTCTCTGTTGCAAATACACCCAATACTTCTTGTACAACAGATACCAATGGTGTCTGTGCAATCAATCCAATAGAAACCAGTTTCAAAACTGGTCAAACTGAAGTAACGGCAAAGGCAGGTGGTATTACAATCGGAGACCCTGAAATTAAAGTAACTACGGTCTGGACTCCAGGAGATCCATCTCCAGCTAATTCAGACTATGGAGTTAACTCAGCAACTCAAGATGTTGGGGTTAATGTAGAGTACAAAGCCATCATCCGTGATGCCAATAATAATTCAGTAGGTGGTGCTATCACAGCTACTTTTAATATGACAAATACCAATGCTGATACACCAATGGGTACTTGTGCAACTTCTGCGGCAACTCCATACACAGGAGAATGTATAGATAACCAAACCAGTGAAATGACCACTTATAATTCTGCTGGTACAACACAAGTGGCAACTACAATAGATACATTTGGTTTAATTCCACCAGCAAATTTGATTGGTGCAGGAGATACGACTACTTGGAATATAGGTGCTGCAACTAATATCGCTGTCACAGTAGATGTTGATGGATCGGTTGCCAATGGCTCGACTTCAAATTCATTTAGTGTATCGGTAACCGATACATTTGGAAACCCCATATCAGGTCAGTTGGTCACATTTACCCAATCCGGGCCAGGCACACTTACATTAAATAATTCTCCATGTTTAACAGGAACATCCGGAACCTGTACCACAAATGCAGTAACCACAAAAGCTGGTACTTACACCATAGGTGCCGAAATGGTGGTAAGTGGTTCAACCATCGCTGCAACAACAGTGCCTTCGGTTTTTGTAGCAGATATTCCTTCAGATATAGCATCAGATATATCGGTTAGTTCGTCAGCTGAAACTGTTGGAGGTTTGGTGAGTTATAGTGCGACATTGCTTGATGCCAATAGTAATCCTGTTGCCAATGGATTTATTGTTAACTTCACA
>JAJRQG010000124.1 GCA_024280395.1 Gammaproteobacteria bacterium
GTCGATATTCCTACAAACAAATAGACTTTTACCGATTATATCAAGATATTGAACCTATAAAATGGAGTTGATATTAATAAAGGAATATACCATGAAAAATATTAAAGGATTTTCTCTAATTGAACTTATGATTACATTGACAATTATCAGCATAGTGTTGAGTTATGCCATGCCTAGCTTTTATCAGCTTAAATTAAACAAACTAATGGAGAATGAAAGAAATAGGTTAACAGTGTCTCTTAACTTTGCTAGAAACTATGCTGTTAACAGTCAGCAACATGTTATTATTTGTCCGAGTAGTTCAGGCAGCAGCTGTGACAATGAATCTAAGTGGTTTGGTGGATGGATAATTTTCTTAGACAGCAATAAAAATAGAAAGCTTGATTCTGACGAACTACTTCTGCAGCACGAAAATGCAATGAAAAATGAAATCATTGCAACATCATCACAATATCGACAAAAAATTCGCTACAACGGAATGGGGTTCTCTCCTGGCACTAACCTATCTATTAATTTCTGTGATGACAGAGGAAGTGAATTTGCAAAATCAATTATACTCAACAATGCTGGAAGAATTAAACAATCTAAACCAATTTCTGGCAATGTATGTAACTAAAAAACAATTCGGGGTAAAATAGGTTTTTGTACTTAAAAATTAAGACATGCATTATATCGTCAATTTCGACCCAGTTTTATTGAACCTTGGTCCTGTTAAAATCCATTGGTATGCAATCACTTACTTGATAGGATTTGCCCTGTTTATTTTATTAGGCAACTGGCAAGTAAAAAAAACACAAACCTCCTGGACCAAAGATCAAGTATCAGATTTTTTGTTTTATGGTGCTTTGGGAGTTATTTTAGGTGGAAGAATAGGTTGGGTATTATTTTACAATGATACATCGTTACTAGAAGACCCGTTGTTGCCTTTTAAAGTCCAAGGTGGCGGTATGTCTTTTCATGGTGGTTTAATTGGTGTGTTTATCGCCATGTTTTATTTCAAATACAAAACCAAAAAAGGCTTCTTCGAAATTGCAGATTTTGTCGCTCCTTTAAGTGCATTGGGTATTGGTTCAGTTAGAATCGGCAACTTTATTAATGGAGAGTTATGGGGAAGATTAACCGATAAACCTTGGGGGATGATCTTTCCTGATTCATTGCCCAATAGTTTATGGAACAAACCCATAGAACAACTACAACTGATGAACCAACAAGGCCTATTAGATGAATTTGCTAGACACCCTTCCCCTTTATACGAGGCCTTCTTAGAAGGGTTTTTAACTTTTATCATTGTTTGGATAGTAGCCAGAAAATTTTCTAGACCAGGAATAGCATCAGGAATGTTTCTGATTTGTTATGGCTTATCGCGTTTTATTGTAGAATTCTTCAGGCAACCAGATGCAAACCGTGGTTTTATAGCTTTTGATTGGATGACAATGGGACAGATATTAACATTACCCATTCTAATCTTTGGACTTTTATTTATTAGCGGGATATTTTCTAAAAACAACAAGCCAGTATAACTATGAGACTGAGAAAAAAAATATTTATGATTCTTGAGAGAGAATCTCATTCAAAGTTTTCAGAATTTATCCATTACTTTTTAATGACGTTAATTTTAATCACTGTAGTTGCCGTTATTCTGGAAAGTGATGTAAACATTTATAACCGTTACAAATCCCTATTCTGGTTTTTAGAAGCCCTTTCACTCGCCGTTTTTACCATCGAATACATTCTTCGTGTTTGGTCTAGCGCTGAAATCAAAAAATATAAAAGATTCAAAGGGCGCATCAAATACATTTTTACGCCAATGGCTTTAATAGATTTAATGGCTGTTTTACCTGTGTGGTTTGGTTTCTTCATCTATCGAGACTTAATGATATTACGGGGTTTGCGCTTGATAAGAGTATTTAAATTAACCCGACATTCTCGTTCAATGAATCTACTATTGTCAGTGTTAAGACAAGAAAGCGCTAATATATTTTCAGCATTTTTTGTATTGAGTATATTGATCATTATTTCAGCAACGGGAATGCATTTAGTTGAAGGAATCAGCCAACCTGAAGGTTTTGGAACTATACCCAAAGCCATCTGGTGGGCAACCGTTACATTGACAACAGTCGGATACGGGGATGTTGTACCTTTAACCGCTGCTGGTAAAATATTTGGCATTGTCATATTAATGTCAGGTATCGGAATGGCCGCTTTGCCAGCAGGTATTTTGGCTTCAGGTTTCACCAAAGAGGTTAATCGCCGCAAAGAGAAGTTTAAAAACAGAGTGATTAAATATTTTTCGGACGGAATATTAGATAAAAAAGAAATAAGAAATCTTAAAATTTTGGCTCAAGAGTTGGCTATTTCAAATTTAGAGATGAACACAGTAATCCGCGAAGTCAGCAATTTGCAATTAAAGTTCACTGAACTTATCTGCCCTCACTGTCAACAAGCGATAGAGATTGAACATTATTCTGACCACATTAAAATCAAAAATCAGAAGAAAAGTCAATCGAAAACCAGTTGATTCTTGCCATTTTCTTTGGCTTGGTACAAAGCAGAATCAGCTTTTTCTAATAGCTGTTTACTATTAAGTGATGGGTGATTTTGTAACATAGCTACACCCACAGAAATATTTAATTCTATTCCTTCAATATAATTATTGGAAAAACTTTCATACAATAATTTAAATTTATTTTCAATTTCTATCCAACTGAGCTGATTGAATACCACTAAAAATTCATCCCCACCATACCGACCAACAAATGCATTATCTTCAAATATTTCTTTTAATTTATCACATAAAAAGATCAAACACTCATCACCGATTGCATGTCCATATTTGTCATTGATATCTTTAAAATCATCCAAATCTATAAAGGCTACAGAAACCGAGCTCTTGCCATTGGACAATGAAATCAGCACATCCAACTTAGATTGTATGGTTTCCCTATTAAATACATGAGTTAAATTATCGTATCTTGACAGTTCCACTGTCTTTTGATATTTCTTTACTGTCAACAAGGATAAAGTCATGGTGTTGGCAAAAATAGTCAAATCTTGGACCATATTAGCACCCACATCAACGTAACTGGGGAATGTTAAAAACAAACACAAATTGTCATGGTCTTTTTCTACTATTGGAATGATTACAAAAGGCAATTGACTGAATTGTTTTAATTCGTTATTTTGATAATAAGCTGTGTTGCTATCACATATTTCATTCATTAATTCACTGTTCTCTGAAATATATTCCCTCACATCAAAATCTACTCCTTTGTCTGAAATCAACTGAGATTTTACTTTTCTATTGTCTTCAGACACATAAAACACATCTTGTACTTCGACCAATTGTTGTAGTGAAGAAATAAAATAAGAGTGTATTATTCCATTTAACTCTGACGGTGAACCATAATATTTATCGACAGTATTAATGGCGCGTTGTTGGAAATTTTTCTCCAATTCTTTACAAAACAACTCCCTGTCAGCACGTTTAATTTTTCTCTCTGCAACATCTCTTTGCTTTATCACTCGCATGGTTTTATCTGCCAAGCCAAAAGATAAAATCAATGATTCAAACAACAAGCCAAACTCAAAAGCACGTGGCATCCAAAAAGCAAGTGGTTCCAGCGTTGTAGAATATTTAACACGCATCAAAGCGGTCACCATATGTATCAGTACACCAATCGCTAAATACTTAGCTTGTCTGACTTTTAGTAAAGCATATTTAACAGGAAGATAAATGGCAATCACAATACCAATAATAAAGAATAAATTGATCACCTTAGCTAAATAGGCATATACCCCTGAAATGCCAAAGAAAAACAGAATCAACAGTATAAAAACAATTAATATTTCCAGACTCAACATTATTCTGGCTAAATTATAGTCAAATTTCGATCGCGATTTCAAATCTAAAAATACCAATGCAAACATCCAATAAAGAACAGATGTGGCTTTTAACCAAATAACTTGTGTATAAATACCAAAAACAGGGTAAGACAAAGTTGGGAAATATGAGATCATACCCTCTTGAAAGAGAATAGAAAATAACAAACTAAAGATATAAAGTGAGTAAAGTAAGTAACCCAGCTTACGAATAAAGAAATAAAAGATAAAGTGCACCAACACCAAGGTCAAAATAATAGAATCAACCGCTGTAAAGGTCATCAACAGTTTTTGATCATAGCTTCTTAGTCTATTTTTTTCTTCGATTGAAAAATAAAGAGGCTTAGAGATTTTATTTTCAATAAGGATATAGGACACTTTACCAACATCATTAAAGGCAGTAATATTGGGCGAATAATTGCGACGATCTTTGTAGGTATTGCGTTCGAAACTACCCTTTAGTTTAAACATATCATCATAATATTGTACCCTAGAAAAATAATGCGGCATGATTAACAAGGCATGTTCAATGTTGCTTGAGTTAACTTGAGTAATCCTAAATACAAAGCTATCTTGTGATTTACTAAAATCCACTTTAGCATTATTATTGAATTGACTAAAAATCAAAGACTCAATAATGTCTTGACCAAAAAAATCTCCGTCAACACTCAATGATGCCATTTCAATTTTTATATCACTGATACTTTGTGGCGAATAAGTATATTGACACCCACTTAAAGACACTACTATCATAATAAACAGCAGAAATCTCATTAGCATTCGGTTGTGAAGTATTTTATCAGTTAGTTCCATTAATAATTAGATTCGATTGGTGATGTTTTATAATTATCTTATTGAAAAGCTTAAGAAAATCAAGTATCTTATTCATTCACTCACTACAAAACAAAATATCATGACAACTCTAAAAGACATTATTGCAGAATTCTCAACAGGCGATTTAATCTTATTCCAAGGCTTTGGTATCGAAAGTGAAATCATTGAATTCGTCGATGATTCACCCTATTCTCATGTGGCTATGGTGATAAAAATGCAGGGAGTAGACATGCCATTGCTGTGGTCTAGCGATGAAATTACCACACTCAATGATTATCTCAATGAAGGGCTTCATGCAGGCGTTCACCTGATGGAATTGCAAAAAGTATTGGACTTAACGGCATCTAGAACCAACAAAAAAGGCGAACATTATACCTATTCTTGGCGTAAACTAAATTATCCCAAAAGTGACAAATTTATGCATACCTTGGAAACCTTTATGCGATCTGTGGATGGCCGGGCTTTTCCTACTCTAGAAGACATGGCATTGCATTATGCAGAAGGCAAGTTGGGAAAACGCGCTGATCAAAAAACTTTCTTTTGTAGTCAACTGGCTACCAACACTTATATTCATCTGGATATTTTTCCTGATTCTTTAATTGATAACAGTGTTGCACCAGGAGACTACGGCGATTCCAATAGCGGCAAACTTCCATGGCAAAATAATGCAAGCTTAGCCAAGGAAGTACATTTCACTCATACAGTTTAGAGAGTTTTAAGCCAATCGTCAAACAAGGGCATTTCATGAGAAAATTGTGTGTTTTTGTATTCATTGCGAAGCCGTGTCACAGGTTGCCTGCTGCGACTGGTTAAATTGACATCGCCTTGTTTGATGATCTTATTGTCACTGTCTAATAATTCGTACGAGAAATCAAGCCTGATTCTATCGAATTCTAGGATAACTCGATACAAGTCACTTGTGCCATATAGAAAAGTGCCAGCCATATCAATATTACTGATATTAATGTTTAGTTTTTGGTCTTTATCGATTCGCTTATCCGCTGATTTATCCATTAACTCAGTTAGCTGCTTCATTAACTTTTCACGGTCTTTAAACCTTAGATTAGCTTGAGTTTTAAAGTCTGTAAACCTCTCCGGTTTTTCAAAAGTTACATTAACCCTAGCATCACTACTTGAAAAAGCAGCGCTTGATACAAATAAAACACCCAAAATTAGATTCTTTGATAAAACATTCATAACAATACCTCTATATCAACTGTGCCTATTTTAATACAATTAACATGAACAACAACTGAATTTTTCCATGTACTATCAAATCAGCAAATTGTTGATAGGTTATTAATCAAAACTTAATTTAGTAATATTCTGTAACATTATGTTTTTACACGTATTTAATTCTTGACAAATACGTTAAAATTGAATATTGTTATTTTCCAAAAACAAGTAAAAAGAGGCAGCTCACATGGCATTAGAACCATGCAACCCAGTCACTGGAAGGCCATTGACAACAAATCAGCTCAAGCAAAACTTCACTGATTTACACAAACCATTGAATTTTCAACAAGCACTGGAAGAATCTGATAGATGTCTGTACTGTTATGATGCACCATGTATTCAGGCCTGCCCAACATCAATCGATATACCCACATTCATTCATCAAATTCGTTCAGATAACACCAGTGGTGCTGCATTGACTATTCTTTCTGAGAATATTATGGGAGGCACCTGTGCTCGGGTGTGCCCAACAGAAGTATTGTGCGAACAAGTTTGTGTACTCAATGTCTCGCACCAACAGCCTGTAGAAATTGGCCTATTACAACGCCATGCAGTTGACACATTGATTTCAAATACCAACAAGCACCCTTTTAAACGTGCCGATTCAACGGGCAAAACTGTTGCTGTGATAGGAGCAGGACCGGCAGGATTATCCTGTGCTCATCGTTTGGCGATGTTGGGCAATGATGTGGTGGTTTATGAAGCCAAAGAAAAATCAGGTGGTTTAAACGAATATGGATTGGCCGAATACAAAATGGTCGATAACTTTGCACAGAAAGAAATTGATTTCTTGTTACAGATTGGCGGCATAAGCATAAAGAACAACCAAAAACTCGGCGTGAGTATTTCACTTTCAACCTTACAAGAAAAGTACGATGCTGTATTTATTGGTGTTGGATTGGGTACTACGTACAGACTTGGTTTGGATAAAGAAGAATCACAAGGCATTAGTGATGCGGTTGATTTCATTGAAACCATTCGTCAAACAAAAGACAAATCCCAAATCCAAGTTGGCAATGATGTGGTGGTTATCGGCGCAGGAAATACCGCCATTGATGCCGCAGTCCAAGCCAAAAAACTGGGTACAGAAAATGTTACGCTGGTATATCGACGCGGTGAACAACACATGAGTGCCACTGATTATGAAATTGAATTGGCACGCAAAAATGGCATTGTCATTAAAACATGGTTAACTCCCAGTAAAATCATTGCTGATGAACACATAGCACAAATTGAATGTACAAAAACAGAATTAATCAATGACAAGTTAACCGAAACTGTATTCAAAGAAACCATTAAATGTGACATGCTGCTCAAAGCTATTGGACAAACACTCAATGATTCAGATCTTGTTGACTTAGAAATAGAAAAAAGTAAGATAGTTGTAGATAATTACCAAACCTCTATTCAAGGCGTATATGCTGGTGGTGACGCAATAAAATCAGGCGAAGATTTAACCGTACAAGCCGTAGAAGACGGCAAACAAGCCGCTATAGCCATAGACAAGCATTTGAGAGGAGAACTATAATGGCGATTCAGAAAGATAACCTAAAATGCACCATCGCTGGTATCGAAAGTATCAATCCCTTTTGGCTAGCATCAGCTCCACCAACAGACAAATACACCAATGTTGTTCGTGCTTTTGAAGCGGGTTGGGGTGGCGTAGTCTGGAAAACTCTGGGTGAAGACCCTGCAGTGGTCAATGTCTCCAGCCGTTACGGCATCCACAAAAATCGCAACCACATTGTTGGCATGAACAATATTGAATTAATCAGCGATAGGCCTCTACAAACCAACTTGGACGAAATTATCCGTGTACGCAAGGAATGGCCGGATAGAGTGATTATTGGCTCAATGATGGCAGTAATTGAAGAACGCGCATGGAAAGAATTGGCGGTAAAAATTGCCGATTCAGGCGTTCATGGAATCGAACTTAACCTCGGCTGCCCACACGGCATGTGCGAGCGCGGCATGGGATCAGCCATCGGCCAAGTGCCTGAGATGGTCGAAAAAGTCACCCGTTGGGTTAAAGACGTGGTCGACATTCCCGTGTTTACAAAACTCACTCCCAACATCACTAATATCTTGTGGTCAGCCGAAGCAGCCATGAAAGGTGGATGTGATGCGGTGGCACTAATCAACACCGTCAACTCCATCACATCGGTGGATTTAGACCTTATGGCACCGACTCCAACCGTTGATGGCAAAGGTACACACGGTGGCTACTGTGGAACTGCAGTTAAACCCATCGCCCTAAATATGGTCGCTGAAATCAAACGCAATACCGATACCAAAGACCTAAAAATATCAGCCATCGGTGGCATTGAAACCTGGAAAGACGCCGCAGAATTTATCGCATTAGGCGCTCACGGTTTACAAGTTTGTACCGCAGCCATGCTTTATGGTTTCCGCATAGTCGATGATATGATTGCAGGATTAAGCAACTGGATGGAAGAAAAAGGTTATCAATCCATCGAAGATTTCCGTGGCATGGCTATACCCAACACCGTTGATTGGAATGCCCTCAACATGAACTTCGACACCAAAGCCAAAATCGACCAAGATTCCTGTATCGAATGCGGCAGATGCCACATCGCCTGCGAAGACACCAGCCACCAAGCAATAGAATTTAATGTAGCAGATGATGGCAAACGCACATTCACCGTTATAGATGATGAATGTGTTGGTTGTAATTTATGCATGCACATTTGCCCAGTTCCTGATTGTATTGAAATGGTTGAGGTTGATAATGGTTTAGAGTATATGAATTGGAGTAATAATCCGTTGAATCCTCTTAATAATTGAAAATGGAAAGTTGAAAACTGAAGATCAAGAGCGATTTACCATGAAGGTCATGACGAACATGAAAGAAAAGAAAATTTGTAAGGGAATTGTGTAGGTTGAGATGAGTTACATATTATTATTAATATGTTTATTACTAACGCCAATAATGTTAGTTATGGGATTGCTTACTATTATTCTTTTTTTTATAACAAGTATAATCTTCAGTAAAACTAAATTCAACGAGCTTATAATTAAATTTCTTACAAGGCTATGGATGACATCATTTTATATAGGCGAGCTTTGGTATTACAGTTTAAGAAAAGTATTAATTGTAAAAGAAGAAGGAATAGTGATTCAACATCCTTTTAGAAAGAGTAGAGTAATCTCATGGCATGAGATTACTTCTGTTGAACATCACACTTATGGCATGTCAGTTTGGACATTGAACTACAATAAAAATAATTCTATTTCTATCAGTATTGATTGGTTAGATAAAATTAAGTATGTAGCCAAATACAAGGGTATAAAGATTATTGAATAAAACAGTAAGTTGGTGCAGAACGGAGTGAAACCCAACAATGGCGTTGGGCTTCACTCCGTTCTGCACCAACCTACGATATAGAGTAATAAATAAACTCATACGGGTAGTTGGCTTTAGTCAACACTGTTGAGAAGTTGACTAAAGCCAACTACCCGCATGTGTATTAAAAAAACAATGAGTTAAACTTAAAAGAACTCCGTGTAACTCTGCGCTTTTCTGTGAAGCTCTGTGTTCCTTGCGATTTATCCGCAAACACAGTCCCAACAGGAAACACGATGAATTTAATAGAAGAAAAATTATGACAACAAACTTAGAAAACTACTGGATGCCTTTTACGGCAAATAGACAATTTAAAGCCAAGCCTCGATTGTTTACAGGTGCTGATGGCATGTATTACACCGAAGAAGGTGGGCGCAAGATACTTGATGGCATCGCTGGATTGTGGTGCTGTAATGCAGGGCACAATCGACCGCGCATTGTGGAAGCTATTTGCAAACAAGTCAGCGAATTGGATTATTCACCGGCTTTTCAGATGGGCCATCCCAAACAATTTGAATTGGCCGAACGATTGGCTGGAATTATGCCTGGTGATTTGAACAAAGTCTTCTTTACCAACTCAGGATCTGAGGCCGTAGATACCGCCTTGAAAATTGCATTGGCTTATCACCGCACACGTGGCGAAGGTCAGAGAACACGTTTAGTCGGCAGAGAAAAAGGTTATCACGGCGTTAATTTTGGCGGCATGTCAGTCGGTGGTATGCCATTAAACCGCAAGATGTTTGGAACCATGCTTAATGGTGTCGATCATATGCGTCATACCCATGGTATCGAAGGCAATGCCTTTTCTAAAGGAATACCGCCCAATGGCGCAGAATATGCGGATGATTTAATTCGCATGGTTGAATTGCATGATGCCTCAACCATTGCTGCGGTTATTGTTGAGCCATTGGCGGGTTCTGCTGGTGTGATTTTGCCACCACAAGGCTACCTACAAAGGCTGCGAAAAATTTGTGACCAACACGGCATCTTACTCATCTTTGATGAAGTGATCACAGGTTTCGGGCGTTTGGGCACTCCTTTTGCAGTAAATTATTTTGGAGTACAACCCGATTTAGTGACTTCTGCCAAAGGACTTTCAAATGGAGTGATTCCCATGGGAGCTGTTTTCGCATCAGATAGAATTTATGATACCTTTATGACTGGTCCTGACAATGCCATCGAGTTTTTTCATGGTTACACCTATTCAGGCAACCCAATGGCCTGTGCAGCAGCACTGGGTGCATTGGAAACTTATGAAGAAGAAGGGCTATTAACACGAGGTGCAGAATTATCCGATTATTGGCAAGAAAAAGCCCATTCTTTGGCTGATTTAGACTTGGTTATCGATATCCGAAACTTAGGATTAATTGCAGGGATAGAACTACAACCAAGAGAAGGCGCTCCAACAGCACGGGCATTTGAAGTGTTTTTAAAAGCCTATGATGCTGGATTGCTTGTCCGCACAACCGGTGACATAATCGCTTTATCACCGCCGTTAATTATCGAAAAAGAGCAAATTGATACCATCTTTGAAATTTTGAGAGAAATCATTTCGAATTTAGATTAAAAACTAAGGAAAGCAGAGGTACGCAAAGAACCGCAGAGCAACGCAGAGTTATTTATAAAAAAATCTCAGCGTATCTCTGCGTTCCTTAATATAACCAACAGAAAAAACTATGAAAACTATAAAACATATAATAAACAACCAAGAAACAACAGGCCACTCAACCAACACCCAGGCGGTTTACAATCCAGCTACAGGTGAACAAACGGCCGAATTGGTTTTAGGCAATGCCCAAGACATTAACGACGCAGTAGAGAACTCAAAACAAGCTTTCAAAACATGGTCAACCACACCACCTGCTAAACGTGCCAAAGTGATGTTTAATATGCGCCAGTTATTGATTGATAATGCCGATTTAGTGGCTGAAACCATCAGTAAAGAACATGGCAAAACCCATGATGATGCACTCGGTGAAGTCACTCGTGCCTTAGAAGTGGTCGAATATGCTTGTGGTATTCCCGACAAACTCAAAGGTGATTTTTCATCTGATGTGGGTCCAAATATTGATACCCATTCAACTCGCCAAGCTTTGGGTGTAGTTGCAGGTATTACACCTTTTAACTTTCCATCTATGGTTCCGCTTTGGATGATTCCCATGGCATTGGCATGTGGCAATACTTTTATCCTAAAACCATCTGAACGTGATCCAAGTTCTGCCAATTTAATTCATGATTTATTTGCCAAGGCTGGTTTACCAGCAGGTGTATTAAATGTGGTGCATGGTGGCAAAGAAACCGTTGATGCTATCTTAGATCATAAGGACATTCATGCTGTCAGTTTTGTCGGTTCCACACCGATTGCCGAATACGTTTATACACGCGGATGTGCCGCTGGTAAACGTGTACAAGCATTAGGTGGTGCCAAAAACCACATGATAATCATGCCCGATGCCGACCTTGACCAAGCAGCTGATGCATTAATGGGAGCAGGTTTTGGTTCTGCCGGCGAGCGTTGCATGGCCATCAGCATGGCAGTGCCCGTTGGACAAGAAACCGCCGATAAATTAATCGAAAAACTTATCCCGATGATAAACAAAATGAAAATAGGCCCCTACACGCAAAAAGGCATGGAAATGGGTCCTGTAATAACCAAAGAAGCACAAACACGTATCGAAGGACTAATCACTCAAGGCGAAAGCGAAGGAGCCAAAGTTGTTGTGGATGGCCGCAACCATAAAGTTGACGGCCACGGACTTGGTTATGAAAATGGCTATTGGGTTGGTGCTACCCTACTCGATTATGTTACGCCAGACATGAGCGTTTACAAACAAGAAATATTCGGCCCAGTATTGTCAGTTTTAAGAGCCGATACTTTCGAGCAAGCTGTAGATTTAATTAATGAACATGAATACGGCAACGGTACAGCGATATTTACCAGAGATGGCGATGCAGCAAGAGAATTCGCCAGCAAAATCCAAGTCGGTATGGTTGGAATCAATGTCCCTATTCCCGTACCTGTGGCTTATCACAGCTTCGGCGGTTGGAAACGCTCCATATTTGGCGCCCATGGAATTTATGGCCCAGAAGCCGTGCATTTTTATACTAAGTTAAAGACTATTACCACTAGATGGCCCACTGGGATTAGAGCTGGGGCGCAGTTTAATTTTCCTACGCTAGATTAAGAAATGATTTATTTACTATGAGGAAAATTAAATAAATGAAGATATATTTAATAAGTGATTTAATATTTTTTATAATGCTTGGTAGTGGATTGATGGCTTTATTACTAAATTTTATACTTTTTAGAATATTAAAGCTCAGTCATATAGAACAATATAACAGAATGGGAAAACCAAGCCTCTTATTTATCAGTTCGTTAAAGATGTTTAATTCAACAGGTAGGTTTTTATTTATGCGCGAACATAAGGCTTTAGGAAACAATAAATTATCGATGATAAGTGATATAATAATGGTGTTGATAATTTTTAATTTTATTGGATTTATAAGTTGGTTTGCCCTGATTTTTTATCAGGCACCCTAAATCAAGTGATAATTGAACCGTAGGGTTGGCTTTGCTCACCATGATTGATACACCGGATTAATTATCGAGACATCTGAAACACTGCTGGTGGGCAAGCCCACCCTACGACAATGAGGAATAAAAAACTCATCGGGTAGTTGGCTTTAGTCAACCTTTCTAGAGTGTTGACTAAAGCCAACTACCCGAAAGAGTTATTAATTAACAATGAGTTCTCTCCGTAAACCTCTGTGATACTTGCGATTTATCAGCAATCACAGACACATTAAAAAACACTAAATACATTTAAAAAACATATGATTAAATTTACAAAATTATCGAAAATTGAATTTGAAAAATACAGAGAAATTTTTATAGAAGAAGAGGCGTTTGAGGTTTCAGAAAACTATAAATATTCGCTAGAAGATGCAAAACACAAAACGGTAAAAGATTTTGACAAATATTTCCCGAACGGCACCACAAAAGAAGGCGAGTTTCTTGTGGGTATCTGTTCAAATATCAATGGCAACAACAAAACACTCGGATACTTGTGGTATAGCATCTCAAATGACCACATCTTTATATTGGATTTTTATATCTACGATGAGTTCAGGAGCATGGGGTATGGTACACAAACAATCAAAGAGTTACAGTGCATATCACTTGATATAAACATACATCAAATTCGGTTGCGGGTTGCACACAGCAATCAACGTGCTTTTAAACTGTACCAAGAACTTGGGTTTTCTATAACTGGAACAAATATGAACAAATGGTTTTAAACCCATATCATTCTCTAGACATTTACAAAGATACTATCATCGGGTAGTTTCTTTTAACGCATATTTAAACAATTTCTGAGTGATTTTTTCTTCGGTTGTTTGTGGATTGGTTAAACCCATGCGCTCTAAGTAGGGTTTATACTCTTCTTTGGGTGTATTCATATAAGCTTTAACAATTAATTTAATTTTTGCAACAATGGTTTTGGTATTGGCTTTTAGATAAGTCAATGCTTTGATAATGGTTAATTCAATTTCGGTAAAATCACTGCCAAAAGGATAGGCGGGGAAATAGCCGTCTTGTTTGAATGGTCGATAGTTGCTTTCTAAATTCTCAAGTGTATTGGATAAAAACCGCTTGGGAATTTCCCAGTTGGAATCTAATTTATTGTACTTAACCGCGGTGGCTCTTAATTCTTCTTGAAAACGAGAATCTGTTATACAAATCATTCTTTTCGCACATTCTTCATCAGATTGCCCTCGCAAATCCGCTATGCCGTATTCTGTGATAACAATATCACGCAAGTGTCTTGGAATGGTGCAATATGGGTACTTCCAAACAATATTGCTCGCTTTTTCCTTGTGGGTACTGCGCAACATCAATATCGAACGACTTTCTTCCAAAGTATGAGCCATTGCCACAAAATTGTATTGTCCACCTACTCCACTGACCACCTGATTGTTGTCCAATGTATCCGATGCTGCTGCACCCATTAAATCAACTTTCATGCAAGTATTGATAAATCGCGCGTTAATTCTTTGTACCCTATCCAGTGCTTCGCCACCATAAAGTTCATTAACTTGGCTGACTGCTGTCATTTGGAATAAATCGCGTTTATTGTCGTCTAGTTTGTGTAGCCATTGATAAAACCAAGGCGAGCCTAAAAAGAATGCACCGTGCAATACAGAGCCATGTTTCAGTTGCTTGCCTAAACAGTTTTCCTGAATGGCTTTTATGTGTTCATAGTGAAATAAATCGGTATCGTATTTTTTACCTTCGCAGTCTTGTATGTAGTTTTTATTGCGCAGTTTAACCATCTGCAAATCATCTTTTAAAATACCCAAATGCTGCAACCTTTGCATTTGTTTCTTGGTGATAAATTCATCTAAAACGTTGTTTTGCAAAAGTATTTCAATGATGTTTTTTTGTACATTTTCTGTCACAACACCTTGGTTAATCAAAGCTTGAATTTGTGCATCTGGATAAACTCTGCGTTTTAGAATACCGGCATCAAATAAATGGGCGAACCCCTCTACGAACATTTCACTGGCGGCATAAAGTCCTTTATCAAACACAGACAGCGAACCCACTGAGTCAATAATCGAATGAAATTTCTCTTTGATTTGCAAACCATTAATCAACTTCAAGTATTCTTGGTTTTCTTGGTGACGCAATTTCGTGGCATAAATCAACGCATCGCCCAAAGAACCAATCCCCACTTGCATGGTTCCACCGTCTTTAATTAAACTGCTGGCGAGTAATCCAATATTATAATCAATGGTATTGATGGATGCGCGTGGTGTGGCAAATGGTTTAGAATATAAACTCTCGTCATCCAGAATCACATCAAAAAAACCATCATCTACTTGTGCGTTGCCACCCATAAACGGCAAATTGGGGTTGACCATTGCAACCATACACGGCTTTTTAACTCCTTTTCGTTTACAAATATCAACAATATCCAGTGTGAGATCCGTATTACAACTCAAACTGTAAACTGGACCAGCTGGGGTTTGCTTGACCGCAACCATTTGCATCACCACGTTTAAGCCTTTATCCAACATGTCACGGGCTGCGTGGGTATAGTTACTGCTGGTGTAATTTTTCTGCGCCGTACCTGAACGCAACATCTTGCCTGATTGCATGTAAAATTCGGTCAGTTTCATGTTGTCAGGGATATTATTGCCAATCACATCTTGAATATAGTCCAAATCAGGGTAATCTTCGCCAAATATTCTGTCGGTAAAAGGTTTGAGAAAATTTCTTTCTAACAATGACTTGCCTTTGGGCACTTGCAAAGAAAGAGCAGTAAATATTTCTAAATTTAAATCTGATTCAGTTTTGGCTTTGGCCCAAATCGCATTAAGCAATGGATTGGGTTTGCCGATACCTAAGGGTGTGCCAATGATTAACTCACGGCCATTAATTGCAATCACGCTTTGGATACATTCAGACAAACTTTTTACTTGGATAGTCATTTATTACTTCATTATGAATTCACAATCATTTTATCATGATTTGTTTTATGATGAATTGATTGACATCAAATATTGAACTATTGATAAAAGGCCCTATTTAAGGGTTTTAAAATTGTGTTTTCTTTTGATTAAAACTTTAACTATCAATATCCACCAAGACCCTACCCCACATGTAGAAAAATTTTTACACGATTGGTTGCAGTTGGGTGCTTATGAGCAGACCTCAGAACTACAGTATGAGTTGATAGGAAACACTGGCAAAATTTCTATTCTAAGCATGACTCAAGATGTTATTACCATCCAAGGTGATATTCCTAGTCAATCATTTATGTTGATTGATGCTTTGGCCAAGGCTTGCGAAGGCGATCGCGTGATTGAAGGTGAAGTCATTGATACAAACCAAACAAGCCATGCCAAGCAACCCAATTTCGAAGATTTATTTGGCAATCAAGCAGGTGGAGTTGGGTTTAAAATGCCAATGGGCATGAATTCGATGATTAAGATTTCAGGTATGTCTAAATTTAAGGTCGTTTTGTTATTGATTCTTGCGATACCATTGTTAATAGTGCTCATTCCAGTAGCAATTGTCGTCATGATATTTAAAGTAATTATGTTTAAGTTAAAGTTTAAATAATTTGATATAATGTACCATTCCAAAACCGTTAATCAATCGGATCATGAAAAAAATATTTTTGCTGTTGTTAATTCTAACCAATTGTAGCATTGCCGAGACAACTATATACTTAGTTAGGCACGCTGAAAAAGCTACCACAAATTCTAAAGACCCAGGATTAACCGCTATAGGCAAGTTTAGAGCCAACAACATTGCTAAACAGTTGTCCGATATTGGAATTACGGAAATCTATTCAACTCCATACAAAAGAACAATACAAACAGCGCAACCATTGGCAGATTTTTTAACTATTAAAATTAAAAATTACAACGCAAAAAAATTAGTGGAGTTTGCTCAACAAGTAAAAACCAAACAAGGCAATATTTTGATTGTTGGCCACAGCAATACCACACCTGAATTAACCAGTTTGCTTAGTGGAAAAGATATTACACCCATTGCAGAAAATGAGTACGATAATGTATACCAAGTAATTATTACACAACAACTGACTATTTTGAATCAATTCAAATCTATTCCATCTTATGGGTTTAATACTTCGGAATCCGGGCTTCAGTCCCACCTAAACAAAAACAATAGCAAGACTAAACTGACGAATCAATGAAAATCAAGAAAATACTTATCGCAAACCGGGGTGAAATAGCTTGCCGAATCATGCAAACCTGCCAGAAACTTGGTATAAAAACTGTGGCTGTTTATGCTGAAATTGAACACCATGCTAAACATGTAAAATTAGCTGACCAAGCCTTTGCAATAACAGCAGAAACACCCACTGCAGCCTATCTAGATGCCGATACCATTATCCAAATCGCCAAAGACAATCAGGTTGATGCCATTCATCCTGGTTATGGTTTTTTATCAGAACGCACCGAATTTGCTAAAAAAATTGCAACAGCAGGCATGGTTTTTATTGGTGCTCCAGTTGAGGCTTTGGATTTAATGGGTTCAAAAGCTGCTGCTAAAAAAACCATGATAGCCGCTGGCGTGCCTTGTGTTCCTGGTTTTCATGGCGATGAACAGGACAGCGGGTTTTTACAAACTAAAGCTGATGAAGTGGGTTACCCACTATTGATCAAAGCCAGTGCAGGTGGCGGTGGTAAGGGAATGAAGATTGTCAATCAATCATCCGAATTCACAGAAGCCCTACTTTCAGCCAAACGCGAGGCAATTAAATCTTTCGGCAATGACCATGTCATATTAGAACGCTTTATTACACAGCCTAAACACATTGAAGTTCAAGTATTTGCTGATTCATCTGGCAATGTAGTACATTTATTTGAACGCGATTGTTCTAGCCAAAGACGCTATCAAAAAATCATTGAAGAAGCTCCGGCAACATGCATCAACCAAGCAACCAAAGACAAAATGTATGCAGCAGCAGTTGCTGCCACCAAAGCGGTAGATTATCAAGGCGCTGGAACCATTGAATTTATTGTTCAGGGCGATGAGTTTTTCTTTATGGAAATGAACACCCGTCTACAAGTAGAACACCGTGTCACCGAAATGATCACAGGGACTGATTTGGTCGAGTGGCAAATTCAAGTTGCTGCTGGCAATCAATTGCCACTAAAACAGGAAGAAATCCACTGCAACGGTCATGCCATTCAAGCACGAATATATGCTGAAGACAGTTACAATGGCTTTTTACCAGCCACTGGTTTATTAGAATCCGTTCAATTCAATTACGGTGACAATATAATCATTGATACCGGTGTTGAGCAAAGCAATAACATCAGCATACACTTTGATCCGATGATTGCCAAAACAGTGTGTTGGGCAGAAAAGCGTCAAGCGTGTATTGAAAAAATATTACATAATCTCGATAACACATTTGTTGTTGGAGTTAAGACTAATCTGGGCTTTTTATCGGGTTTAATGTCCAAACCTGAATTTAGCAACAACTCCGTATTTACCAATTCCTTGGACAACGAAAGTCTGAATATCGAACTTCCAGTAATTAACCACAGTATTATTGCCACATTGATTGCCAAGACTACCAACAACACTGCGACATCTGCTTGGTCAGGGAATTCAGGATGGAGTAATTCAGGTAGTTATAACACTGCGTATAAATGGAATTATAACGATGAAGAAATAGCGGTTTCAGCAAATATACAAGACAACAAGGTCAATATTGACGGTCAACTTTTTGATATTGACAATGCTGCTTTGATATTTGAATCATCCAATCAAGTCCAATTAATCAGCAACCACCAACGCTATGTATTTGATAAAATCAACCACAATAGCACTGCAATTTCTCTAAACAAAGGCGATATTGTTTCACCCATGCCTGGTAAAATCTTAGAGCTAAAAGTTAAAGTTGGAGATAAAGTCAAAGCCGATCAAACCCTAGCCGTGATGGAAGCCATGAAAATGGAACTCACACTAAAAGCCAGTGTTGACGCGACAGTGAGTGAACTCCTAGTTGAAAAAAATGATGTGATCACGGCAAATACTTTGTTGATTAAATTGAAATCTTAAATTTATTACCAATATCGGAACTAGTAAGACAGCAATACTATTTACGTCGACCAAAAATATCTGTGCCAATCCTGACCATGGTTGAGCCACACTCAATGGCTGCTTCTAAATCACCAGACATACCCATCGACAAGGTATCAACTGGAAAGATCTTCTGCATTTCTTGAAATACTTGATAACATTCTTTGAATTGTTTAACTTGTAGAGAATAATCAGTTGTCGGAGCAGGAATTGACATTAAACCTCTAATGGTTAGATTTTTAAAATCATTGGCCTTTTGACAAATTGATAAGAGCTCATTTGTATTAAAACCCCGTTTACTTTCTTCTCCACCCACCTTTAATTGCAACAAGACATTGAGGTTTTGCTGTTCATCACCTCGTTGATTATTAAGCCGCGTAAATATTTTCAATGTATCAACAGATTGTACCCAGTCAAAATGTTGTGCAATGTATTTGGTTTTATTGGACTGAATCGGCCCAATAAAGTGCCACTGGAGACCAAAATCTTTTAACATCTGTATTTTATCAATGGCTTCTTGCACATAACTCTCGCCAAATTTTCTGTGGCCGAGCTGATAGAGCTGCTTGATTTTTTCAATTGGTTGTTTTTTACTAACTGCAAGTAACTCCACATTGCTTGAATTTATACGGTTTAAAACGGTTTTATAGCGATTTTCTAACGACATTGCGATTTGATGATATAAAAATAGACATTTTAACGCTTTTTACTACTAAATAAACAAACTTTTCTTTGTCATTGTGTTGCATTCAGTTAAAATGCTCTCCTTTTTAAAATCCACCAATTTGGAGTAAACATTCATGCCTAGCGTAAAAGTAAGGGATAACGAACCATTTGACATCGCTCTTAGACGTTTTAAACGTTCATGTGAAAGAGCAGGTACATTAGCAGAATCACGTAAAAGACAATTTTATGAGAAGCCGACTCAAGAACGCAAAAGAAAAGCTGCAGCTGCTGTAAAACGTACACAACGTCAAGCAAGCAGACAAAGAATGCGTAAACGCATGTACTAAACCCCCTTTTAGCTAATTAAATTGGATAATTTATTATGTCTTTAAAATCAACTGTTATAGATGATATGAAAGATGCCATGCGGGCAAAGGATAAGAAAAAGTTAGGTACTATACGACTTTTAACTGCTGCTATTAAGCAAATTGAGGTAGATGAGCGCAAAGAACTAACCGATGATGATGTGGTAAACATTGTTGTCAAGATGGTCAAACAGCGCAAAGATTCAACTCAACAGTATCAAGATGCAGACAGGCAAGACTTGGCAGATCAGGAAATTTATGAAATTGGCGTTTTGGAAAAATATCTTCCTACACAACTTTCAGATTCTGAAATCGAGGCATTGATTCAAAAAGCCATTACAACTACAGGCGCTGCAGGCATGGGCGACATGGGCAAAGTAATGGGCATGTTACGACCAGAGCTAACTGGACGTGCTGATATGGGCATTGTTAGTCAAAAAATTAAGTCTTTATTGCAATCATAAAGACTGTTACAAACTATCACACAAGGAAGTGTGATAAAATTTTCTTTATTTTCAATTTCTATACATTAACGTCTAATCATGGCTAATATTCCTTCAGAATTTATTGATCAGTTATTAGACAGAGTTGATATTGTCGATATCATTTCTCCGCGCGTCACACTTAAAAAAGCAGGCAAGGATTACCAAGCACTTTGCCCGTTTCATACTGAGAATACACCTTCATTTACTGTTAGCCCAAACAAACAATTCTATCATTGCTTCGGCTGTGGAAAACATGGCTCTGCCATTGGTTTTATGATGGAATTTGAGGGAATGGAATTTGTTGACAGCATAGAAACACTGGCTCAAATGGCAGGCATGGAAGTGCCAAACCAAGGAAACTATCAACACAGCAACAAAGGTAAGAACCTCTATGAAGTAATGGACAAGGCCAACCGCTATTTTGTCAACGAATTCAATCAATCTGAATTTGCCAAGAACTATATACAAGATCGTGGTATTTCAGCTGAAACTTATCAAGTTTTTCAAGTTGGGTTTGCACCCGATAGCTGGGATGGCTTAATTAAATACATGCCTACTACACCCCAGAATGATTTAATGCAAGCGGGTTTGTTGGCACAAAATGACAACGGCAGGATTTACGATAAATTCCGTGGACGTTTAATGTTCCCCATTCAGGATAAACGAGGAAGAGTCATTGCCTTTGGTGGGCGAGCAGTAATGCAAGATCAAAAGCCCAAGTACCTCAATTCACCAGAAACGCCCCTATTTCACAAGGGAAAAGAATTATATGGATTAAACATTGCCCGCAAGCACAGCAATGCAAAAAGTGTCATTGTAGTTGAGGGCTATATGGATGTTATCGCTTTGCACCAAGTAGGAATAAAAAACAGTGTAGCAACATTGGGCACAGCCACCAGCGAACACCATATCATCACTCTACTTCGTAGCTATGAAGAGATAGTTTTCTGTTTTGATGGCGATAATGCGGGTGTTGAAGCAGCATGGAAAGCATTGGTTATATCCTTACCTGTGTATAGAGATGATAAAAACATTCGGTTTCTTTTTTTACCTGACAACCACGACCCCGATACCTATGTAAAGGAATTTGGTCAAGAAGCATTTCAGCAACAAATGGTTAACGCCACATCTTTGTCAGAATTTTTATTAACCAAACTCAAAGAAAGCATAGACTTAAACTCTATCGATGGAAGAGCCAAGTTCATCGATAAAAGTAAAACTTATGTAAATGATCTTCCTAAAGGCCAGTTTCGTAAATTGTTATTAGAAGAGGTTAGCAATTTAACAAAGACCAAAGTGGATTTCATATTAAACCCTAAAACCACAAACATCCAAAGCATAGATCAATGGACACCGATTAGAAAGGCCATTGCCATATTAATCAACCAACCCAATTTAGTGTTGAATTTTCCTAAAGATTTGGCATTTAATGAAATCAAACAAAATGGCGCAAATATATTGCAAGAAATAGTTGAATTTTGTCACCGAAGCCCACATATAAGCTCAGCTGTATTACTGGAAAACTTCCGAGAGCACCAAGCATTTTCGCATTTAAGTTCATTGGCTACCGTATCTTTGGATTTAAATGAGGAACAAATGCAATTAGAGCTTAAAGATATCAAAAAACATTTTGAAAAAACCATTCAAAAGCATAAAATAGCCCGCTTGCGTGAAAAAAAAGCGCAAACAGAATTAACAGCAGAAGAAAAAATAGAGTTGGTCAACTTATTAACCAACCAAATTACATAGAATTGACCGTAAACTTTATTATAATCCGTTATAATAACTAACGATAACGACCGCAACTTAAGAATATATTTATGGAACAACAGCAAGAAACTCAACAAGAGAAACCTAAAGACTCTCAGTCTCAAATGAAATTATTGATTCTAAAAGGCAAAGAACAAGGCTATTTAACTTATTCAGAGATAAATGATCACTTGCCAGATGATATCGTTGAAACAGAAATGGTCGAAGATATTATCCAGATGATCAATGACATGGGTATTCAAGTATATGATGAAGCACCTGAAGAAGATGCCATTTTATTGAATGATGATGCTGCCAAAGAAGACGATGAAACCGCTACAGAAGAAGCCATGGCTGTCTTATCGGCAGTTGATGCTAATATTGGTAGAACTACTGACCCTGTGCGTATGTATATGCGAGAGATGGGTTCTGTCGAACTGCTTTCAAGAAAAGAAGAAATTGCCATTGCTAAACGCATCGAAAGAAGTGCACATTTTATTATTGAAGCCATTGCAAAGTTCCCAAAAACAGCCGAAACAATGATTGAGGAATTGGTCGATATGGATGTCGAAGGATTCAAAATGCCCGATGTTGTTCTAGATGTTTACAATCCGCATGAAGAAGCTGTCATTCCAAAAGTTAAAAAGCCAACTGATGTTGTTGAAGAAGGCGAGGAAGAGGAGGAAGATGAAGAGCCAAAAGGCCTTGATCCTGCAGAAGTAAAATCCAGAATGATTGCCGTAAGAAAAATTTACAATAAATTCTTAAAATCTGTTGAAGCCAAAGGCTTGGCACAAGACATCCAGAAGAAATACTTGAACCAAATCTCTGAAATCATGATTGAATTCAAATTTTCTGTTAGGTTAAATGCCAAATACAACATGCAAGTTAAAATTGCACAAGAAAATATTCGTTATATCGAAAGACGTATCATGAACATATGTACCGAACAATGCGGTATGATGCGTGGTAAATTTATCCGTTCATTCATTGGTAGAGAAGCAGACCCAACTTGGATTGATTCTGCTATAGAGAAAAATCCAAAAAATGCTACTTTGCTTTCAGTCTACAAAGATGAAATTGTTAAATTACAAACCAAAATGCAATTTTTGGAAACGCGTTATAAATTAACCATTCCAGAAATCAAAGAGATTAATCGTAACATCACGGTTAACGAAGCAAAATCTAGACGCGCGAAGAAAGAAATGATTGAGGCCAACTTGCGTTTAGTGATTTCTATTGCGAAAAAATACACCAACCGTGGTTTACAATTTTTAGACTTAATTCAAGAGGGCAATATTGGCCTGATGAAAGCTGTTGAAAAATTTGAATATCGCCGTGGTTATAAGTTTTCAACTTATGCAACATGGTGGATTCGTCAAGCCATAACAAGATCTATTGCAGATCAGGCTCGTACTATTCGCATCCCTGTTCACATGATCGAAACAATCAACAAATTGAACCGTGTTTCTCGTCAGTTATTACAAGAAAAGGGCCGTGAAGCCACTGCAGAAGAGTTGTCAGAAATTCTTGAAATGCCTGTTGATAAAGTCCGCAAAGTAATCAAGATTGCCAAAGAACCTATTTCAATGGAAACGCCCATTGGCGATGATGAAGATTCACACTTAGGTGATTTTATTGAAGATGGCAACATCTTGTCGCCACTTGATTCAGCCACAGTAAATGGTTTAACCAATACAGTGACCAACTTACTTGAAGGTTTAACACCTCGTGAGGCAAAAGTCTTGCGTATGCGTTTTGGTATTGATATGAACACAGACCATACTCTTGAAGAAGTAGGCAAACAATTTGATGTGACCCGTGAGAGAATTCGTCAAATAGAAGCCAAAGCTTTGCGTAAATTAAGACACCCAAGTCGTTCAGAATTACTTCGTGGTTTCATGAGCTTATAACTCAGTTCGTGTAATTAACAGATTAAAAGCGGAATTAATTTCCGCTTTTAATCTGGATTAGATTTTTTTAATATTAAAACTTTTCATTCTTAGTTAGAAATTCCAAATATTCATCTGCAGACAAAGGTTTACTGAAATAGTAACCTTGCAGTTGCTCACACCCCATTTCTTTTAATATTGAAATTTGCTCAGCTGATTCTCCACCTTCTGCAACCACTGTAAGCCCCAAATTGTGTGCCAAATGAATAATCGAATTAACAATATTTTTATCTTCACTTGAGATAGCAATATCCTTAATAAAACTAATATCAATTTTTAAGACGTCTATCGGCAGTTTCTTCAAATAGCTTAGAGACGAATAACCCGTTCCAAAGTCATCAATAGCAATACTTATATCACGTTGTTTAAATTGATTCATAATAGAAATGGCACGGTCCACATTTCCCATTAACATGCTCTCAGTAATTTCAATTTCTAGATATTTTGCAGGGAATTGACAATTATTAAGTATATTATCAATCCTTGTTACTATATCACCTTGTAAAAACTGAGTTATGGATAAATTAAACGACATACGTCCATTAAATATTCCTTTTTTAATAATGGGCAATAAAAACTCACAGGCTTGCGTCAATAATTGATCGCTGATCCTATTAATGAGCTTTGATTCTTCGGCAATTGGAATAAATTGATCGGGTGGGATCCACCCCAACTTCTCATGATTCCACCTTGCCAAAATTTCCAAACCATATAATTCCCCCGTATCTAATAAGACTTTAGGCTGATAATAGGGAACAATTTCATGCGATGTTATGGCTTTATTTAACTCATCTTCTAACATAAGGCGTTGACGTGCAGCTTTGTTCATTTTCTTTGAGTACAAAGTAAAATCATTCCTACCAAGTTTTTTTGATTCATACATTGCAGTATCGGCATTCCTCAGTAGCTCTTCATAGTTTTTACCATCGTAGGGATAAACGGTTACTCCTATACTTGCTGATGTGTGTAAATTGTGTTTTTTAATCACTACCTGTTTTCTAATTAATGTTAATATTTCACTCGAAATTTGAGCCGCGTATGCATGGGCCTTACCTTTTATAAATTGCTTGGGAATCATTATTGCAAATTCATCACCCCCCAAACGAGCTATGGTATAACGATTATCTGAAAAATCACTGAATCTATTCGCAATTGTCACCAACAATTCATCTCCATAAGTATGCCCCAAGGAATCATTGATATTTTTAAAATTATCTAAATCAAGATAAAAAACAATAAATTCATTGTTATTAAGACTACTATTTATTTCACTCGTCACCAATGTGTGAAAATAAGTACGATTGGGCAATTGGGTTAATTTGTCGTAATAGGCCATGAACTTCAGATCTTGCTCTGCTTTTTTACGCAAAGTAATGTCAGAAAAAACTCCAACATACTGGTACCCTGAAATTTCTCCTCGTCTATTCCTCATCGTTATTCTATCAATAACAATCTCGATAGGATAAATTTCTTCAGACTGACGTTGAGCCCACATTTCACCTTCCCATCGACCTCCATTTTTCACTTTATCAAAAACAACATCTAAGAAATCTTTGTTTTGTCCTCTTACTTGTGCGACGCGCATTTGCTTGCCTATTGTTTCCAGTTCGCTATAGCCAGTCACTTTACAGAATCCTTGGTTAACCGTTAAATAATTCAGTTCACTATCCAACAACCAAACACACTCAGAGGTGTTCTCAAATAATTTTGAGGTTAAACTTAATTGTTCATTTCTTAACTTAATGGCTTGAACTTGCTTTATTCTTAACCAGATAAAACTGCCTATAGTTAAAACTGCAAACATCAAATATATAAAATAGGCAGTCTTTGTTTTCCAAGGAGCAGCATGTGTGCGAATGATTAGTTTCTGTTTAGGGTTGCTCCAGACCCCTTCATTGTTACTCGCTTTCATCAAAAACTGATACTCACCTGCATCTAAATTGGTATAGGTAGCTCGCCGATTATTGCTATTGGTATATATCCATTGTTCATCAAATCCTTCTAGTTTATAGGCATACTGATTGTCCTTGGGTGATGAGTAATGCAATGCTGAAAACTCAATAGAAAATACATTTTGTTTGTGGTAAAGATCCAAAATTTCGGTCTTTTCAATGCTGTTCTTTAAAATTGATTCGGTAGAATTATTAGCAAATATTGGCTGATTGAACAGTAAAAACTGAGTCAAAACAATTTGCGGCTCCTCTGTTATCTGGTGTTTCTCTTCGGCTTTAAATACCGATAAGCCGTTCAAGCCACCAAAATACATATTGCCATTGTTATCCTTATGACTTGATCCTATATAATAACCACCACTTAATACACCACTTGAGGAATTATAATTCTTAATTTCTTGAGTCTTTGGATTATAACGCGTGATATATTTAAAGCTGCTAATCCACAAATTACCGTTATTGTCATCCAAAATACCTCCAACTGAGCCTATCTGAGATTTTCCAAAACCAATATCCCAAGAGAAAGTCAATTGTAGCCTATCGTTGCTATCAGAAACATTGACCCTTGAAACACCCTTGTCTGTTCCAATCCAAATTTGCCCATTACTATCTTGAAAAATTGTATTAATACTTCTTCCAAGTAAACTTCCAATACCAGTATCACCTTGATAATGTGAAATTACGTGTTTACTAACCGGATCAAATATATCCAACCCCTGACTGGTTCCCACCCACAATAATCCGACATCATCATAGAATAAAGCGTTAACTTGATCATCTGAAACACTGTTTTCAACAACAGGGTTATTTCGAAAAGTATAAAATTTTTCATCAGTGATATCGAAATAATTCAATCCACCACCACGTGTCGCAATCCACAGATTTCCAGAAGCTTCACTAACTATTTGAATGATTCTATTGTTACTAATCGAATATTTATCATTACTGTCATGTGAATATGATTGAATTGCATTTTGCTCCGGATCAAAATAAATCAAGCCTTTATTGTTTGATCCAATCCAGATACCATCTTCTTTATCTACAAAAACATGCCTAACATTTCCAACAACATCTACTGTTAAAATTTCAGGCCGAGAAGAAGTTCCCGATTCAATATCTAATTTAAGTAAGCCACTCTCCCAAGTAGCCAACCAAATATTGCCACTTGAATCTTGATTAATATCTAGGACATCCTGCTTAGCGGCATGTACATCATTTACTATTTGTAAGTATCTTTGAAATTGAAAGGAATCAAAATCTAATTTATTAATTCCTTCGGTCCAAGTACCGACCCAAAAAACACCCGTTGAATCAATCAACAAAGAAACAATGTCATCATCACGTAAATTAGAGTTTTCGGGGGATGTTGAGTTATAGTTGAACATGATATTTTTGACTACATCATAACTATACAAACCATTGTATTGAGAAGCAAACCAAATTCTACCCAAATGATCTTGCGTAATAGATGTAATCGTATCTCCTTTAATTAATCTGTTTTTGTAAAGTTGAATATATTCATTACTTCCCTCTTGTTTGTATAGCAACCCTTGCCCCAAAGTTCCAAACCATAAATTCTCTTGTTTATCTTGAAAAATTGCCGTTACGCCATCAAGTCCGGCTGATTCAACTCCATTTTTTGGATAAACTTGTATTAACTCAAATGAATGCTGGGCAACTTGAAAGATTCCTCCTCTTTCTAAAGAGGGCCTAAGCCTGGCTTCACCGCTAGCAATCCATAAAGTGTCTTTTTCGTCTATCAATAAATCCGTGATGTACATTGGTGGACTTGCAGAAGTTGATTCAAATGGATTTGTATTGAATGTTTGATGTGCTTTGTCAAATAAATTTAAGCCACCTCCAACAGTACCAACCCAAAGATTACCTTTTGTGTCTTCTTCAATACTACTGATATGATTATTACTGATGGTATTCGGATTACTAGAATCGTGCAGATATCTCGTGAATTTATTGGTTTGAGTATCGAATGCATTGAGTCCATTGTTGGTGGCAATCCATAAGGTTCCAGAAGAATCCTCAAATAAATCGATGATATAATTGCTGGATAATGAGGTATCATCCAATATTTCATTCTTATAGGTTACAAATTGATAGCCATCGTATCTATTTAAACCATATTGTGTTCCTATCCAAATGAATCCTTGTTTGTCTTGAATCATACAAAGAACAGTCGGTTGGCTTAATCCATCATCAATATTTATCTCATCAAACCACAACCTTTCTTGTGCATGAATAGAAAATGCCGTTAAAAACCAACATACCAATACTGTAAACTTTTTCGCCATATGGCCAGTTTATCACTTTTTGTATTGGTGCTTCTTGGTTTTATCGGCTTTATTTTAAATACATTTGCAGTTTTGAAATAAAACATTGGAAAAATTATTAAAAATCTATACTTTAATAAAAAATGGCACTCTTATGTTCTTAAACCAATACCCTTATTCAACATGGTCAAACAAATTCCAGTTAATACTACTAAGAATGTCAACATCACGGCATAGGCTTGATATATATTAACATCGCTAACTCCTAAAAAACCATATCTAAAAGCATTAACCATATACAACACAGGGTTAAACTTTGAAACGGTTTGCCAAAATTCAGGCAACAATGATATGGAGTAGAAAACACCGCCCAAATAAGTCAATGGCGTTAAAATGAAGGCAGGAATAATTGCAATGTCATCAAATTTAGTCGCCAAACAAGCATTAACAAAACCAGCCAATGCAAAAACGACTGAGGTTAATATTACTGTAGAAATCACAATCCAGATATTGTAAATGTGAATCTCAGTAAAGAACAACGAAATCACTGTGACAATACTACCAACCAATATTACCCGTGACAATGCACCCAGAACATGTCCAAATAAAATAACCCAATTGGGCATAGGAGAAACCAACATTTCTTCTATATGCTTGGAAAATTTAGCGCCAAAGAATGAGGAAACAATATTGCCGTAAGAATTAGTAATAACGGACATCATTACAAGACCTGGCACGATGAAAGACATATAGTCGAAACCACCCATCTGCCCTATTCTTTTGCCTATTAAATTACCAAAAATAACAAAATACAAAGTCATGGTGATGGCTGGAGGCAATATGGTTTGTGACCAAATACGCAATATCCTGACTACTTCCTTTCTACCCAAAGTATAAAATGCTGTTAATGCTACACTGTTCATGCCATGTCCTCCATGTCAGATTGCTTATCTGTTGGTTTATGTGTCATTTTAAAGAACAATTCTTCAAGACGATTAACTTTATTTCGCATAGACAACACTTTAAAACCTAACTCATCAATTGTCTTAAAAACATCGTTAAGTGCTTTAGATTTGTGTACATCCAATTGAATAGAATGGTCTTCGGTAATTTCTGCATCAAGCGCTTTTAATAACTCATCGCTGGGAGATTTATCCAAATCAAAGATAAAGGTTTCTATATCCAAAGTAGTCAACAACTGTTTTATTGTGGTGTTTTTTATGATCTCACCATGGTTGATGATGGCGATATTTTTACACAATTGCTCGGCTTCTTCCAAATAATGCGTAGTCAAGATAATGGTTGTCCCATCTTTAGCAATCTGCTCAACAAACTCCCACATAGAACGCCTAATTTCAATATCAACCCCAGCTGTCGGTTCATCCAAAATCAATAACTTGGGTTCATTCATCATGGCTCGCGCAATCATTAAGCGGCGTTTCATGCCTCCAGACAAGCTTCTAGACATCGTGCCTTTCTTATCCCACAACTGTAATTGTTTCAGGTATTTTTCAGCACGTTGAATCGCAATTTTGCGAGGCACGCCATAGTAACCGGCTTGATTAACCAATATATCCATCGGCTTCTCAAACATATTAAAATTAAACTCCTGTGGAACCAGACCAATATGTGATTTAACCAAATTGCGTTGTTTAGTTAAAGAGTCTCCAAACACTTCAACTTCACCAGATGTGGCATTCACCAGCGAAGATATTATCCCAATCAATGTTGATTTACCTGCGCCATTGGGTCCAAGCAGGGCAAATATTTCACCCGACTGTACGGTTAGATCTAAGCCTTTTAATGCGACCGTACCGTTCTTGTAGGTCTTTTTTAAATTGGATACTTTTAATGCTACTGTCATAAATTTATTACTCGTATAGGTGCGAGACTTTACAGACTGTAAAAGTCCCAAACTCGATAGAAAATCGTTGTTACTATATTAGGTCATTCAGTTAAGAATTCAAATGGTAATTGATATATTTAAAGTTTTAATTTTTATAAACAAAGTTTTTATTTATAGCAAAACAGAATCTCAAATAAAACACATGTCCAAATTGACTCTGTATTTAATTAGCTGTCTGGACAGATGAAATTATTTTATTCTGATTAATCTTGTCCAAATTTTTGCATAACTGTTTTTTTGAAGGCTGCTCAGAAGCAAACTTATCTGCTCTTAAATTCATTCCGCGCCAATTCCTTGTACAAATTGTACCGACTACAATATCAGTTGAAA